>JAXHSZ010000555.1:0-4015 GCA_034190725.1 Thermodesulfobacteriota bacterium | reverse complement strand
TACATAGTGAAATAGTCTCCCTTGGGGCCATGGAAGCCACCTCTCAGACACTAAAAATCAAACAGAAGGGGATTACTCATATACTCATACATCATTCCGGACCGGGTGCAGCGGTTTTATTGCGGGAACTGAAAAAATTCGGGCTTAACATACCCATGTTTGCGAGCATGCTTTCATGCTCTGAGGTTACCGTCAAATTAGCAGGGGATGCTTCAAAAAACTATATAGGGGCACATGGTTACAGTTCATGGTATGATGATACACCTGCAATGGAGAAACTTCGAAAAGCGACCCTGGAATATCGTCCAGGCACTGATACTCCATGGAGGACGAAAATGTATACCGGATCATGGGTGGCGACAATGACACTCTTGGAAGGAATAAAAAGGTCAGGCAGGGATCTTACGACTGATTCGTGTGTAAACCAATTAGAAAGTCTCGATAATTTTGACACTGACGGGCTCTGCGGTCCTATTTCGTTTTCACAAACAGATCACAAAGGCTTCAGTTCTTGTAAACTATTCAGAGCAGACCCGAAAAGTGGAAAACTCATTCCAATTACTGATTGGAGAGATCCACCGAAGTTTTAACTGTTTTATGAATGAGCTATTTTATCAATCTCATTTAATAGCTTCTTGAGGAAAAGGTGCAAATAGAAGTAACAGGTCATACTGGATAGAGTGTGGATAAAACTTTTTCATTTCACCTTATTCTGCTATTTAAAGATTTCCCCTCTTTGGCAGAAGTTATGAACAAAGAATTTCCGTTCATGCACTGTGTAGTCAAGACATTTTAATTGCTGTTGCGCACAAACCAGGAAAGGAGCGATGAAATAGTGATCAGAGAGTTTTTGAAAAGGAATGTTTGTTTATCTATAAGCATAGTCATAATCACAGTGCACATCCTCATTTTCAATCGGGTATCTTTCTCAGAAGATGTGCGGGGCGTGACTGATGCAAGTGTAAAAATTGCCTGTGTGGCGGATCAAACAGGTCCCATTGCTGATGTGGGTATCATGCTGGGAGAGGCCCCTAAACATTATATCAGCTCCATCAATGATCAAGGGGGAATTAACGGGAGGAAAATCATATATCTTCTCGAAGATGATCGTTATTCAATACCGGTAGGTATTGCTGCCTTTAAAAAGCTGGTCTTCAAGGACAAAATTTTTGCAATAATGGGTCCTTACAATACGGGAACCGCAAGGGCGATTTTTAGTCATATCAAGAAGTACAAGATTCCGGATGTGGCTTTTCCGGCTCACCCAAGCCTTGTAAATCCATTACGGAAGTATCTATTTTTAACCGGAGAAGCCTACGATGATGATATTGGGGTGATATTTGAGTATATTATGAAAGAATTAAAACCCATAGATCCGAAAATTGCATTCTTTACATATGATGGGGAATCAGGAAAGGAAGTGTTAGACTCTTCAAAAAAATGGGCTCGGCTTTTCAAATTGAAACACCCAATCCACAAGGAAATCATTCCCCTGGGTGCCATGGAGGCCTCCTCACAAGTCATGTCCATTAAAAGAAAGGGTGTTACTCATGTATTGGTACACCACTCAGCGCCGGGTGCGGCTGTTTTACTTCGGGAACTCAAAAAATTTGGGCTGAATATACCCGTCTTTGCGAGTTTGCTGTCATGCACGGAAGATACGGTCAAATTGGCCGGAGAGGCTTCTCATAATTATATCGGAGCCCACGGATTCAGTTCATGGTACGATGACAATCCCGGAATGAAAAAACTCCGAGAGGCGACACTGAAATACGCTCCTGGAACCGATAAACCTTGGAGAACAAAATCCTACACCGGATCTTGGGTTGTGACGATGCTACTTTTGGAAGGAATATCGAGGGCAGAAAGAAATCTCAACCCGGAATCATGTATAGACGGCTTACACAGCATAAGAGATTTCGATACTCAGGGGATATGCGGTCCCATTACATTTTCACCTACAAGACACAAGGGCAAGGACAGTGCCAGATTATTCAAAGCTGATCCCTCAAGTGGGAAACTGATCCCTATTACAGACTGGAAAAGTCCGCCGAAGTTCAAGGAATAAAAAGAATCTGCCTGTACGGTTAGCCAGGTTCATCGCTTACCGCAGCCCTGTTTAACCACGCAGGTCGAAAAAATTAGTCAGGACAATAGAGTATCATAAAACTGAAAGCAGAAGAGAGGTGACAAAAAATGAGTATAATAGTATTTCTTAAAAAGGGTACTCGCTTGGGTTTAATGAGTGTACTCTGTTTCACCACAACTCTCATTTTCAGTCAGTGGTCTTACTCAGAAAATGTACGAGGAGTAACTGATACAACTATAAAGATTGGAATGATTGCAGATATGACCGGGCCGGGAACATCCGTTACCGGCATCTTGGGAGAACTTCTCAGAAACTATACCAGTTACATCAATGAACGAGGAGGAATTCACGGAAGAAAAGTTGTAAGTCTCCTTGAAGACGACCGATTATCCATACCCCTGGGAATTGCTGCATTTAAAAAGCTGATCTTCAGAGATAAAGTATTTGCGATATTAGGGCCGGCTAATACTCCGTCGGCGAAGGCCCTTTTCAGTAAAGTGGAGAAACATAAGGTGCCAAATATAGCCCTTATTCCTCAAGAAGTGGTAGTGAATCCACTGAAGAGATATATATTTATGACTGTGGAAACCTATGACGACGATTTTGGAGTTATATTCGATTATCTTGTGAATGAACGGAACGCCAAAGATATGAAAATAGCATTTGTTACATACGATGGTGAATCAGGCAAAGAGGCTTGGGGATATGTGAAAAAATGGGCTCAATTTTTTAATCACAAACATCCCATTCAAAAGGAAATTATTCCATTGGGAGCACTTGAGTCATCTTCCCAAGTCATGTCCATAAAACGTAAAGGCATTACTCATATTCTCATTCACCATATGGTTGCCAACGGGGCTCTCCTTCTTCGGGAACTCAGGAAATTCGGCATGAGTATCCCTGTGTATGCAGATTTGCTGTCCTGTTCAGATGATGTTGTCAAACTGGCTGGAGACTCCGCAAAGGATTACATAGGAACTCATGCGTTCAGTTCATGGTATGATGACACCCCTGGAATGCAAGAACTTCGTGAGATTACATTGAAATATCATCCCGGTACTGAAAAACCTTGGCGTAGTAAATATTATACGTTTGGATGGGTCGCAATGTCACTGCTCCGGGAAGGAATGTTACGGGCAGGAAAGAATCTCACTCCTGAATCATGTGTAAAAGGATTAGAGAGTATCACAAATTTTGACACACAAGGACTCTGTGGTCCCATCTCATTTTCTCCCAAAGATCATAAAGCTTTCAGCTCCTGCAGACTTTATAAAGCTGATCCGCCAACTGGAAAACTTTTGCCTATCAGCGACTGGAGAAATCCACCAAAGTTCTGATTGTTTAATGAGAGTAAGATCAAATACTCAGAAAAGAAACACAAAGTAGAACCGCATCCTCGGTTGTTTCCTATTGCTTTGGTTTTCCTTCGACTCGTCTCATTCACATACGTGTTGCTGTACTCGATCGAGATCAACAATACTTCATTCCACACGCCTGTTTTCGGTTTCCACTACGGCAAGTTGCACTGGAAAATTCTCCTCTACCATTTGCCATTTGAGGTAAAATGTCAGTTATCTTTTCGCTCTCTTTCTATATTTGCCATCTCATGTGCTCATGATGTCAATCTTCATTTCCGTTTCATTTCTTCTCTTCATGGCAGTCTTTGGTCTTTTTCGCTTACCACAAACTCTATCACTCATACAACGATGAAAGGAGGAAAACGATGTCAGTAAGAGCAGCTTTGAAAAAATGTTCCAATTTGCTTTTATTCAGTGCTTTTCTTTTGATAGGAATCTTTTCTTTTGTGCAAGTATCATTTTCCGAGAATGTGAGGGGAGTGACTGACACAATCATTAGAATAGGCTGTGTAGCAGATCAGACAGGGCCTATCGCCAACATTGGCATCATGATAGGAGAATCCGGTAA
>JAXHSZ010000554.1:0-7059 GCA_034190725.1 Thermodesulfobacteriota bacterium | reverse complement strand
ATTGCCGTCAGCGATATCTTCGGTTACTTTGACCAACTCTTTAACGGGGCGCGTTACGGAACGGGAGATGATATACCCAACAAAACCTACCAGAGCAAGACCGCACAGAGTCATAAGAGTCATGTATCTCGTCATACCTGATTTTATCTCTGTGACATCACTCAGTGAAGAAATGAGGCAAAGAACCATCTCTCTTTGGGAGGCATGTGAGAGAAAGAGTTTTCTGGCAACCAGCAGAGAGGGAGATTCGTGTGTATCCAATACCTGATGTATTGATTCCTCTCTTTCCTCCCACAAAGGAGTAAAGACCTGACTCAATCGTATGCCTGACAGTAAATCATGCACCTCCTCCTGTGAAAGTGTAGAAACCAATATCCTGTCCGGCTTCTGAAAGATAATGATGTCTCCTTCTAATACATCTCCCAGTTTATTGACATAAACAGGATTAAGTATAAATTCCCAATTGGAAAGAACCTCGGATATCCTTTCCGTCTGTCGGGAAATTCTTTCATCCATGAGTCTGGACATGTAATGCCTGTCCAAAAAAAGAGAGCCCAGACTCACCACCAGAAAGAGAAAAAGAAAAGGAAGCATGATCCTCAGGTGGAGTTTTTTCAGGGAAGGCATACTCGTACACCGGGGCTTAATCTCTCTTTATAATACCTAAGTTGAGCGATTCTTTCCGTCACGAGAGGTTGTAGGTTGCTTAATATGGAGTAAAAAATGATTCGGAGAGGACGAAAGTGAAGCCACCCCTTCAATGAGTTCGATTCGAAACGTTTTTTGCTTCAGATTCAGTAAGATACAGCCTCGCAGTAGGAAAGAATCGCTCAACTTAGGTATTAATGGGCCTACACATAAATTTTGAGCATTGACCTAGAAAGAAACAGGGATTATCATAAAAAACTTTCTCAATGTCTTTTTCTTTGTGTCCTCTCCTCTTCATTTCAAATATTGCATCATGGAGAGTCCCTGGATCAGAAGGTCCCCAGTCGCCTGAGGCGTCAACAAGCATCTTCTCCGCTCCATATATTTCCAATGCATCCACAACCCTGCCCGGAGAGTTCTTTGTAGTAGGATAAATCGTCATGGCTGCCCAGAACCCTGCATCTCTTATCATTCTGATGGTATGCTCCTCACAGTGATCAAATGCCACTTTGTCCGGATTGATCTTTCCGTGACCTTTCAGATAGTCCAGCATCATCTTTGTTCCTTTGAGCTTGTCTTTGAGGTGAGGAGTATGGATCCAAATCAATTGGTCGTGCTGAAGTGCCAGTTCCACCTGCTCCTGAAAGATGGTCATCTCATTGGACGTATTGAGATTGAGACCTATCTCTCCTACCCCCAGAACAGTCGATTTTATGAGGAATTCAGGAACAAAAGAGATGACTTCTCTTGAAAATGCAACATCTTCGGCTTCCTTTGGATTGATGCATATCCAGCAATAGTGCTGAATCTGATACTGGGCCGCGCGCTTCGGCTCGAATTCAGATATATGGGTAAAATAGTCATAAAACGCCTGGGGTGAGGTGCGATCATATCCGGCCCAGAACGCAGGCTCACAACATGCAACCGTATGCATCCTCGCCATACGCTCATAATCGTGCGTAGTCCTTGCTATCATGTGAATGTGGGGTTCGATGACTTTCATGCGTCATCCTTATTCTTTTTCGGGTTCGGACATAAGTAATAAAAATTGTTCGACACGGTTGCCCTTTCCATTCTTAATAATGCCACAAGCATCTCTTAATTGCTTCAAGCGCCCATCATTCAATACGTTCTCCCCTCCGTGGGCCCTTTCAATCCGGTCCATTATTGCAGCGGCCTCAAGGAGCTGAGACCTGGCATCCAGGAAGTACATATCTAAGAGTTCTTGTGCTGTTTTTGGTGAGCCCATAATAGTCTTTGGTGTATTTTCTGTCACGATATCGCTCCGTAAAATTTATGGTATGTAACTTCTCAACAATTTCGGAAAACTGGCTTCTAGCGTAGCTCACAGGGGTGCTTTTATGACAGTATCTGTTCAGATTTTCACAAATGATATTTTTTGGCATGTGAAAAGTCAAGGGAAAAAGGCTGGTGTCGCTAAATATCCGTTCGCCGTTCAAGGTGAGGGGGAAAGACGGAATTGGGTTAAAAAAGAAGTAAAGCAGTTCAGGATGCTGCAGGGCTCATTCCCTGCGACTTTTCAAGTTTCAAACTTTTAATGATAAAGAAAACTGCCGTTCCCTTTGGCGGCACAACATCCGTATTCACAAAATAGAGGGTGTCATCAGCGCCGGTTGAGAGAGGATGGTCCAGTATGGCAAAGGGATCGTGATATGTGGCTGCTATGGAATGTTCTACACCGGCCATGAATCTCCCATCAATAATCTGGGAACCCGTAAAGACCCAATGAGTATGTTCCATTGTCTTTTGCGTCTTCTTGTTGAATAAACAATCTTCCGCTCTATACATGACCTCTTTTTTGTCACTGGTATGCCAAGTGACCCAGATTTCCACGGGATCGCCCTTCGGCGTTTCAGGCGCACCCTGGTAACTGAGAGGCTTATTCCCGGGTTCCAGGCCGATCAACAACAAAGCTATCTGTATATGGTACGGGTCAACATGAAGTTTAAACACACTCTCATGGAGTTTTCCACGGGGACCCACCACAAAATATTCAACAAGCCCTTCATTCATATTGACTTCACCCTTTACAGTGACGGTTCCTTTCAGCTTATTGATGGTAATATCACCCAGTAGAAACACACCCTCTGACATCTTCCGAATCAATGGAACCTCTGGAGTGCCTTGATCCGGCCCATCGTTCCATGCTGGGGATCTTGGGCCTTCCGGTTTATCTCCTGGTGGGACAGTATTTCTTTCTGTGCCATAAGTCACTGCGGAAAAGGAGAGAAGTAGAAATAATGCGACTACGCTGATAGGTTTGAATTTCATAACAAAGGGATTCCTTTCAATGTGTGAGTGTTTTATAAGATTCTATTCTTGTGAAAGAATAAGTCAAGTAAAAAGAGACGGTATCTAATTGGTCCGCCAAGTTTTGAGGCTATCTCGGCATCACTATTTCTTTCCTGCTTATCATTTGTATAGACAACCCAGTTTTTCAGGCATATTGGTTGCTTTCGCTATTTACCCCCTCACACCTTTGCTTTACCAAAAGGAGGACTTTCAGTAGGTTACTCCATGGAGAAGAAGGGATATACAAAGACTCAACCTTTTATTAAAGGGAGTCAGGTGGTCATATTTTTTGATATGTGAAAAGACAAAAGCAGAGTCTAAGGAGGAGTTTAGTTTGACAAGAAGTACATTGTGTTGTATATTGCATGATGTATACGACAAAGGAGGTGATATAATGCCTGTATCAGAAAAAAGAACCCAGATATATTTTCCTATGGAAGTTTACAGAAAGATTGAAAGGAAAGCAAGGGATGAATCAAGGTCTGTGGCGTCAATTATAAGAGAAGCCGTTGAAAGATATCTCATGGAATATGAGCCAGAGGACTGGGACAATGATCCCTTCTTTGAGATTGTAGGCCTGGGTGAAAGTGATAGAGGAGACTTGGCAGAAAACCACGACAAATACTTGTACACGACGGATGAGCGGACATGAAGCAAGTCTTTATCGATACAAGCGCTATCATCTCTTTATTTGATAAAAGAGACTCGCATCACTTGGAAGCAAAAGAACTTCTTGAAATCATAAAAGAGAAGAAGATAAGACTAATAACTTCCGACTATGTTTTTGATGAAAGTGTAACCATTGCCATGTCTCATGTGGGACACGATATTGCTGTAAGATTAGGGGAGCTCATTTTCAGTAGCAGGGTTATTAGACTTGTTTGGTTGAATGAATCGTCAAAGAAAAGGGCATGGGATTATTTTAAGCGTCATTCTGATAAAAAATATTCCTTTACCGATTGCACGAGTTTTGTCCTGATGAAAGAAAAAGGGATTCACTACTATTGCGCCTTTGATGAGCACTTTAATAAAGCGGGTTTCATCAATTTTATACATGGTTCGTTGTGAAATACACTCATACAATGTCGCACATCATTTTTCTCATGAAGATTATTGTACTATTTTCTTCTGCAGCAGATCAGGATGTTGTGGGATAATTACCCCCCCAGGGTAAAAAAAAATTAGTTTCTCTGTAGGCAGACCCATAATATATGCAGGTAGAGCATGATCAAGTGCGAACCACTGAAAACATTGAGGTTTCCTCATGGGGATTGACAGGCTTGTTAATGATCTCAAGGATTACCTGTTGAGCAGTAATATAAGGGATAATATTGCAAAAGTAATTATATTTGGCAGTCATGCAAAGGGGATTGCCTCACCTGGCTCTGATATTGATGTCTTGATTTTCACAACAAACGGAGTTGACAACGAAAAAGCTATTATGGATCGAGTATATGACTTTATGATAGAGCATAATGCTCCGTTAGAAGTATTAATATCAGGAGTTGATGCACTTTTTATAAATCAGGATTACTTCACTTACAACATAACCTGTTATGGTTGGGAGATCTATTCCATGGAAAAAGACAAAATAAAAACAGCAATGTTGAAAGATCTGAAGAATCTGGCAGAGTAATATTATGAATCAGCCCAGGAAGTAATTGAGAGCAGCAGATTTCGTTTGGCTGTGGATGCTGCATACAATGCTGCTGAACTGGCAGCCAAGGCCCTTATCCTTTTTAAGCAAGATGATTTGCCGGGAAGCCATGGAGGGATAGTGAGTGTGTTTGGTCAGTTATATATAAAGAACAAAGAATTGGATAAGGCCATTGGTCGGGAGTTGAATGCATCACTTCAGCTGCGAAACATGGCAAGATACAAGCCGGATGCATTGCCGACCGAAGAAGATGCAAAGGGTGTATTGAACCTAGCTGAAAGGCTGATAAAAGCGATTTCTGAGAGGCTTCCATAAAATGTTGCCGCTCTGATTAATTTTCTTTTCCAAGTGTATCATCATTCGCATTACCGAAGTATATTTTTAAAATGTGTAGACGCAACCGCAACTAATTTATGATATCCAGATTTCATTTTAAACTTGACCTGGTTCATTATCTAGTTTATATTTAAACTTATGATAAAACTAAATATTCATGAAGCCAAAACTCACCTTTCTCGATATCTTGCTGAGCTTTCCAAAGATGAAAAGATTATCATCTGCAAGAGAAACGTACCTATTGCTGAAATCAGACTTCTCACCACGGAAAACAGACTCAGCCGTCCCATAGGGCTTGCCAAGGGTAAATTCGCAGTAACAGACGATTTTTTTGAACCATTGCCGAAAGAAATCATAGACTCATTTTCCGGTGGTGGTTCATGAAAATCCTTCTGGATACTTGCACCTTTCTCTGGATCATTATCGACGACCCCAGGCTATCATTACGTGCAAGAGAGCTCTTTATCGATCCCTCCCATGACATATATCTCAGTGTGGCTTCCACCTGGGAAATAACTCTGAAATACATGCTGAATCGCCTCCACCTTCCCGAACCACCGGAACGTTTCATACCAGAACAGCGAAACCGGCACAATATAAGCAGCCTGCCTCTGGAAGAGGATGCAACATTCTACCTGGCTAAATTACCCGATCTCCACAAAGATCCCTTTGATCATATTTTGATCTGCCAGGCGATTGTGTCTGGAATGGTGATTCTGACCCCGGATGAACTCATTTCCCAATACCCTCTCCGGTCAATCTGGTAATGGCAAAGAACAGCTTTCCCTCCTAATCACAAAAGACCCCCCCTAATGCTACTTCTAACCCCTCAAAGAATGGAGATGTCAAGATATCATCACTATGATAAATCCTGGCTGTCTCAAAAATTCCTTTCTTCAATGACATGACTTCGATCTCTTTCTTTTCCGGATTTACAATCCAATACTCCTTAATCTCATGTTTGCTATAAAGCTTTCTCTTTATTACTTTGTCTCTGTATTCTGAGAATTCAGAGAGGATTTCGACAACCAGATCCGGCGCCCCGTGAACACCTTTCTCACTTATGATATCTAACCTTTGCTTAGTGATAAATATTATATCAGGTTGGACTACATCTATCTCAGAAAGAATTACATCAAAGGGAGCGAAATATACTTTTCCTAAATCATTTTCTTTTACGAATCCCCTCAATACAAAAGCTAAATTAGCACAGATATCTTGATGAGTTTCACCTGGCGACGGGACCATAGCAACCTCTCCATCGATGATCTCATACCTCTTATCCTCAGAAAAATGGAGGTAATCTTCATAAGTAAATTTGACAACTTTGTTTACTACCTTCTCAGCTTGCATTTCTTGGCTCCCTCAAAACTTAACCTCTACCTTCCAATCGGAACTACTTGATATTCAATCTGACTCGGTGACTTCATCCGATGCGATGCGTCGAGAATTTCCAACGACACTAAATTTCCGGATGCATCGTAATCCAGGATAACCCCCCGTTTATCCTCATCGCTCTCTTCTACAGGCGTATCCGCCAAGATAACGGTCAAAGTATCTGTTTCGCAGTCATATGTGACTTTCATATACCTTTCCTCCAGTATCTCTCAATCTTTTTGGTGCGATAAGCTGTTACCACCTCTGGTGGCTTTCGGTCAATATCTACAAGAATACGCAACAGATAGGTTTTGGATGGCTCACCAAGTTCAAGTCGTGATTGATAGACTACCCTGCCAGGTCGTAATATTTCGATCTGCTCGGGTGCGGACAGGGCTCGAGCAATTTCAGTTTCACTGATTTGGCGACGTTCCATCTACAACTGAACGTGGTCGGTTAACATATACTCGGTGATTGGCAATATTCCCATATTAAGCCTTTCGCCCGACTACAGAGTGGTGAATGGCCTTATCGACCCTCATGTCCTGAATTGGATAGGGCCATTGGTCGGGAGTTGAATGCGTCCCTTAAGTTGCGAAACATGGCAAGAAACAAGCAGGATGCGCTGCCGACCAGAGAAGATGCAAATGGTGTATTGAACCTGGCTGAAAGGCTGATAAAAGCGATTTCTGAGAGGCTTTCATAGTTTCTTTCAGTTCAGATTCTAT
>JAXHSZ010000553.1:0-11228 GCA_034190725.1 Thermodesulfobacteriota bacterium | reverse complement strand
TTGGAGGCGCAACCATCTTATCACATAGAGCCGCTTTCAGGCTTTGCTTCACCTGGGTGACCCCTGTTTCTGGTTTCTCTAAACTAATCTCTACAGGGAGACTATTGCCAAGTGGAATAACGACTCTCACGTCTTTTGATGGCTTCCAACTATGGCAAAGCTCGCTTAAATGTCTAGGGTCTAAATCCACAATAATTTTATTATCTGAAGGTCGTATACCTGTAAATAGATGAACAAACCAAGGAACCTTCTCTGTCTCACCAATCCTCAGCACTTCTAACCCGTCACAGAGTCCATGGGCCGTATTGACTAAGTCGCAGCTTACCAGTTCTTCAATCCGCTTGTTTATGGATTGACATGGTGCCAAGTATGCCATAAAGTTGTCGACATTTGCCGCATTAAACTTCAAAGGTTGTGTGCCCACCTGAAAAACCTCAGATTCAGACTCTTCCCAAGAACAAAGGTCAACTAAAAAACCTTTAATATCTTCAAAGCACTTGAACTTCCAAGAGACAATCGTTAGAAAATTACTCAAAGACTCATAAATATGTCGCTTCTCTTTATCTGATGTACGGCGTGAACATTCATTGTTATACCAGAGCAGTACCTTTTGCAGAACCTTGGTACCCAATTCCCCGTTATTGATACCTTTTGCTTGGGTGAGCCAATTGGTCAATAATGTGATGTCTAAATTCAAAGTCGGTTTTTCGTTAGCCCTATATGTGACCTTAAACACATGGGAATGAAATAATTCTAGAATCTGCATTACCTTGGTCTTCGACACTCCCACTAAAGCAAACCGCATCGCCACATAGTTGGCCACAGGTTCCAGCTCAGACAGGGTTGGTATTTTTAAATCCTCTGATACTGGCATGACTTACACCTCCTTACCTCTAATAATCTTCCAAAGGGCCTTCACATCATTGTAATACCGATCAATAACAGCATTTTTCAGACCATCCCACATCGCTTTTTCTTCGGCCGATGCCGACACGGTCTTATGGGCAATATATGCAAAAGAAGCCTGTATTTTGTCTTCATGGCTTCTCAAAGAAGTATTCCTCATGACCTCGTCGATAAGGTGTAAATTCCTATTGGCAAAGTGATCTGCATCAAGACGCATCGCGGTTTCAAAGACATTAATAAACTGATAGAGAGGCAGTGGTCTCCGGTTTGGCCAATCCTTGCTGTTTTTCCTTCGATCTAGATATTTCTCATCCACGCCGCCTGTGACATCCTCAAAGTCAATAACATTTTGGTTATATGGTGTCCTGGCATTGGATAAAAGCAGATCAACGAGATCAAGAAGTTGATACATGGGGTGTTTTTTCTTTCCCGTGACCATTCCCATTCGCACTGTGAACGGGAAAAATCCTTCAAGGTCAATTGCTCTGTCATCAGGGATGGAATTCAGTCTACTGATAGCGGACCGAAATATATTCATAGCCAGATCAGGGGCCTTTTCGGCCCTGCAGACAATCAGAAATTCGTCGCCCTCAGCATACACTACACTGACTTCATCTTCCGGCATATAAGTCTCAGCAAGTATCTTTATCTCTTCTATGGCTCTCTGAATCAGCCAGGAGACTGTCATTGTGCGTGATGGAGTTGGGATGTCGTTGTCAACCTTTAACCAATCAGGACTTACTCCGTATTCAGGTATAGCCACGTTATGACAAAAACAAGGCGATCCGCTAAAAAGTATCTTTATTATATCGCTGGGAGGACACAGAATCCATGGATTAGGATAACTTTTACTCAATGCTTTCATGTGTCCTTGTATTGTCTCAATGTATGAATCCTCTATCTGTTTCTTAGCACATCGAATAATCTTTTGTTTTTCCTCCTCATTGGCAGGGTTCGGTGGGTCAAAAATACTTTTTAGATAATTTCCTAGGCTTTTCTCGTTGACAGTTGTATCCCCATGACACCACATCTGTGTGAACGGGTTGAAAAAGAGAGATTTCAGCATCAAATCTGAATATTGTTGGAAATCCTTCTTAAGAAAGCTAGAGATATCCGACAGCTTCACATTATTGATGCCTAAACTAGATAAGAGAATCTCTTTGTCGATGGACATGATTTGTCCTTTACCATGCTTCCCTTTCGCATATTCTGCAAGATATTCCAAATCCTGAAATGATATATATTGACCTTTAATCCCATATTGCTTAACCGAATCATTATGAAATCTATTACTGATTTCGTTCACCCACACATCACTGTAGATGCTTTGCTCATTTCTTATGGGTTGACTTCCGGAGTAATCTCCGACACCCCCAATATACCACCCAGTCCGATTAACATTCCCCTTGATCACAGCGATCCTTGATTCATCCTCATCCGTATTTGAGGGACGTGTCATTTTCTCCAGGGATGTGCCCTTTCCCAATAGCCTTCGTAAAAGACATGCATGACAGAGTTTGTCTCCAGGGCGGTTCTCTCTATCCTTGGTGCGAAATATCCAGTAATATAGCGGTTGACCTGCCCATATCTCATCCTTGATTATGTCAGGGTTCCACTCCTTCCCTTCATTTCTCCTGCACGAATCGCAAAGATTCTCACCTGCAATGTGCGATGTAGTCGCTTTTAACGAGCCGATCCGTGTCTCTACCTCGGATCTCATTCGATTCCAAAGCGATCCATAGATGGGCGTCAATTGATTCCCATCCTTGAAATCAGCGAAACATCGCGTCGTCCAATCCATAGACACCCAATTCTTCAGATTATTGACGATGGTTTCACCTGGCTCCCCAAAGACGGAATCGTTTTTCGGTGAGCAACCTAGAATTTCGCCCAGTTTCGGGTGTTTCATAAGGGTATTCACTGTTTCTCTCAGTACCTTTTCCGTATCTATGGCATCAATAATTCCTTTTAGAAAATCGTCTGACTCATCAATTTCGTACTCAAAATCTGATTTTTTCTCATCCTTCTTTCTGCCAACCGGTATCACTACGAAGTAATCGGTATGCCCCTCATAAAAAAAACTGTCTTCCCAGATAACAGGCAGGCCATGTACCCTCACATCAAGCAGACATTTCTTAACAGTGGCTCTTATGGCATTCATTATCATCTGTGTACCGGTAAAATCGGGTAGGCGGTAGGCAGTGGTAAAATACCTGTTACACCCTTTAATCCTTACGTAGAGAAACCCCACCTTGATACTAAGGGTTGCCTCTGAACCGTATTCCATCTCCAGGCGCTTCAACTCAGTTCTGTCATTTTCACTTAAACGTTCCTTTTTAGCTTTCAAACGACTCATTGCAAGGATATCCATATCTTTTTCAATGTTTTTAATGTTCCCCCCCAGAGCATAAATTCCTGCAAAAGCGGAAGAAAACTGCATATGATACCATAATGCAAGAGTGTCTGTTGGTGGATGGTGCCCCTGTGGAATGTACTTCAGACACAAATCCCGCCATGAGTGATCCGATTTTATGGCTCGGTATAACTCATTGAAGCCCTTATCTCTCCATTTCATCAACGGCTGAAGAAGCTGAGATGCTTTGAGATCGTTTGTGAGTTTGTACACTTTGTCTTTTGTGTTTTCATTATTGAGAGGAACCAATTCAATATCCGGATAACTCCACCAGTTCCATTTTTTTAAATATCTCCTTCCGACAAACTCCCTCAGATAGCGTTGACCGGCTATAAACGCCGGGTCTCTAACACCCTCTTCCTTGATTGTAGCTGTGAACTCTTTCAGTTGTCCGTTTAAAGGAAGATGCGTCAGGGGATTTCTCAGTGCTATGGGACTTGTCCGGCCTGCCTCTTCCTCGTCACCGAGCCGGTCAAATCCGCTTACCAGTTGATCAATGTGTGTGACCAGCTTGATAATCTCTTGATTTCCATATTCATCCAGTAAGCATAGACCACGCAACAGCCTCTCACCTGCTGGTTTACTTCTGTCTTCGTTTATTCTTTCTTTAATATCAGTATGTTTACCAGGGTGATGGTACAGGGCCGCGCCGACAATATCATCGTTGTAACCGAGAAATTTCAGAAAGCGCCCCCCTTCCAGCGGATGAAGATATCCTTTCCAGTTGAGAATCTTTCCCAGATCGTGCAAGAATGCAGCCTTTTTTATATTTTCCAGGTCCTCAATTGTCATTTTCAATGCCATTTTAATAATCCCTTTCAGTCTATAACCACCTCATACCCCCCCAACCCAAAACTCGTCCCCTGCCCGACATGCACATACTCCCCTACCTTCAGATACGGCAGAAACTCCCCCAAATCCCCTTCAAACGTCACTGTCCCCAAAAGACCGCCCAGCTTCATCCTGGCATCCTGCCTCTTTGAATACCTTTCCCAATCGTGCCATCTGAGGCTCTTCTCTTTTACATTGACATTCTCTGCTTGTTTGAGAAGGCTTTCATGATCTGCTTGGCCGGGTCCATTGCAATGAAAATAGGAAAGAACCGTGATCCGTTGGAGCAAACGTTCCATAAAGAGTGGAAATGTCAAATCAACCACAAGGTCGCCTTTTTCTTTAATACGCAATGGTGTATGAAAAATAAGCTTTGTCTGGGAGACTGATGAGGTATTCTTCTGAAAGACATCTCCTGTAAGAGGCGGGGATGGAGAGGTTAATGTCTTTTGACTTGCATTGTAAATCTCTGCGGTTTGCCCCTGCCCGTTCACTTGGGTGACCCTGTCAAGATTGTATTTGCCCCTGCCCTTTCCGATACCCATGTTCCCCAGTTCATCGAATGTATAGATAAAATAAGGGAGAAAACCGACTGCTTTACCGATCAGGGTGAGGTCAAAGCAAAGGGGTTCTTTTGACGTGAATCGGGTCTTTGTGTCCAGGGGCGGGCAGAGAACAAAGGGGTGGGGTGCGGATGCATACTTGCGTTTTATTGCCGCATCTTTGGGCGGCTCTGTCTCAAAAATATAGGCATAGACGCACTTACTTTTCAGTATGCAGTCTTTGCAGTCTTTATTGCGATTGATGCACACAACCCTCTTGAAAGCATGGCCGAATCCGCCCCGAAAGGCGGAACCTTTATACGGAGGCAAATGCAGGGCTTGTTTGGGAGAGATTGTAAAACAAAACCTCGAAAAACAGATGGTATCCACAAGAACTCCGTTTCAAAGGGATCAGCATGAAATCCGGTTTTTAGCTTCCTCCTCTAAAAAAACAGGGAGGATTCTTTCAATGCAATAAAGGAAACTTCAGCAGAATTGTGAGCGTGATTTTGGGTATGAATTGTAAGGGATGGGGTCGAGTTATTTCGGCCCCATCTCTAAAAGAATATTTTGATGCACGTTGTTTATGGAAATCGTCTCTGAAACAACGTCAATATAGACAATTGAGAAGAATAATGTCAATCTTTTTCTGTTTTTCAGTCCCTTTCCTATTCTGATCTTGCTCGTGATGTGGATATCACTCGGAATACAGCCAACAAGAAGGGTTCCGCTCTACACTTTTCGTATGCCTTGATCTTGAACAGAAATCCTCATTTCTGGATGGACACTACCTATAGGTTTTAAGACAATGTTTTTGGGGTATAGTAGAGACTCAGAGACAACTAGTGCCCATCCAGAAATGAAATATTTTTTGCAGGGTCAAGGAAGACGAAGATTGTAACCGCAGGAATACATTGGGTATGTAGGGGCACGTTGCTACGTGCCCTTACATCTGAGTCTGACGCAGAGATTACGGAAAATAGCCATTTATGGATGGGCACTAAGTATCTGATTTCTGGGCAAGTATCAATATGATATTTTTCAATACGGGATGGAGAGCAATCAAAAAAGATCATCAAGGTCATCGCCTCCAAGAGGCATCTTTCCGTGCTTCTGCATGTATTGTTGGACCAGTTGACTCTCTCTTACCGTATACATGGGGTCCTCTTCATAAGTAAAGTACTTCACGTCGTTTCTCTTCTCAAATTCTTCACAGAGTTTTTTTCGAAGGTCCATGACACCGGCAATAGAGTGGATCTCTTTCTGCTCATTATAGAGTATGTAGACCCCTTCCAGCTCAGGCACTGAATTGATGGTCTTCTCATCAAAAGTCAACCATTGCTCTGGAGGGAGAACAGGGGGTATGACCAAAAACCTCAGATCACACTCAAGACATCTCTTTGCCTCGGCGATTGCGGCATCGGGATCGAGGCCGAGACAGACTTCAGAGAAGTCGGATATCCTCTCTCGGGAAGCAAGCATAGGAATCACGGTACGGACGTTATCCATGCTTACAGCATCGGGATCAGGCTGTAACTGATCGGAAGCCTGCTTGGAAAAGAAATGACCAATGTCACCGGCACCGCCCAGGAACCGGTCAATATGCTCTGCACCTTTCCTGCCACTGGCAACTGCATCAACGACCGTGGCAGGGCCTGTGAGCAGGTCGCCTCCTAAGAACACGCCTTTGCAAGGATTCTCTTCTACAATACCGATCCCACGAGGGACTTCGGATCGCTGTCCAATAGCAGTGATGAGCGTATTACATTGTAATGTATATTCACTTCCCTCAATTGGCACAGGCCTGCGTCTGCCACTGCCATCCGGTTCACCCAGGTCCATGCGGATGAGGTGAATTTCCAGCGTGCTGTCAAACTGTTCCACTTTTACCGGCGCTGTCAGGTATTGTATGTTGATGCCTTCTTCCAAAGCAGCCTCCACCTCTTCTTCATACGCAGGCATCTCCTCCCTTGTACGTCGGTAAAGTATTGTGGCGGATTTCGCACCCATGCGAAGGGCACTGCGTGCTGAATCCACTGCAACATTACCGCCCCCGATAATAGCCACGTTTTTTCCCACATCGACCTTCTCACCCAGATTCACATTCCTCAGGAAAGTAACTCCATCGATGACACTTTCACTGCCCTCACCAAGAATGCCCAGAGTGTGTCCCTTGTGTGCACCGACTGCCACAAATACTGCATCATAGCCCTCCGAAGAGAGTTCATTGACGGAGTCTATCCTCTGGTTGACCTTTATCTCAATGCCTGCATCTTCTATACGCCTGATCTCTCGATTCAGTATATCCCGTGGGAGTCTGTATTCCGGAATCCCAACTCGAAGCATCCCACCCGCTTCCGGTAATGCTTCAAAGAGCGTTACCGAATGACCCAAAACATTCAGGTAATATGCTGCACTCAGTCCTGCAGGGCCGGTCCCTATGATTGCCACCTTTTTGTCTGTCTTACAAATGCCATTGGGAACAGGAATGAACCCTCCACTGTGATCTGAAGCAGCCCTCTTGAGCGCACATATGGATACAGGTTGATCAATACTTGCGCGCCTGCAATCGGTTTCACAGGGGTGGAAACAGACCCTTCCCAAAGACTCAGGTATCGGGAGTCTTTCGTATATGACTTTTACGGCCTCTTCAGGTTCCCCCTTCTTCATAAAGCGGATATATCCCGGCACATCAGCTCCGGCGGGACACGTACTCTTACATGGAATCAGATAGGATTCCCGTTCTCCAATACCCACAGTCTGATCTTTCAGGGCGCCTGTGGGACAGACCTCAACACAAAAACCGCAGAAAAGGCATCCTGACTCCTTGAGCGTCGGTGCTTTACTTCCCACCTGCACCCGACCGTCCTCAATTGTGAACCCAAGGGCATCTGCACCTTTGATGTCCTTGCAAACCCTTACGCAACGCAAGCATCCGATACACAGGTTGTAATCCCTAACATAAAGAGGTTCATCATGGAGTACAGGTATATTCAGAGTCATATAAGCGGGAAGCCCCATCTCTGTGCCGATATATTGAGAGACTTTTCGAAGTTCACACTTCCCGAAATTGTCGCAACACCTCTGAATCTCGGGAACATTGGAAGAACAACTGACCAGGTCACATCCTTCGGCCTGGGCACAGAGAAGACAGGCATGAGGATGTCTTTCCAGAAGCCTGCTTAAGTTGTTCTGCCTTGCCTTCTTCAGTTCAGGCGAGTCCGTTGTGATGACCATGCCGTCTTCCACTCGTGTCCTGCATGAATGAAAAAGACCCTCTCTTCCCCTGATTTGTACGAGGCAGAGGTTGCACCCATCAGATGTCTGATCTTTTTCTCCTTGGTGAAGGGCTCCACCTGCATAGACCTCCTTGATGGAAGTGATTTCGGAGAAGACGTCCATTTGCGGGGTATAGCAAAGATGGGGTATATAAATCTGCGAAGCTATTGCTGCTTCAAGGATGCTCTTTCCTTCCTGGGCCTCTACTCTCTGACCATTGATTGTCATATTTGCCATGATCTTCTTTTTTCCTTCTGAACTTTTAACATTTTGCACAAAAAAATACGTATTCGTTTAGATTCTTTGCTTGACATTCTTTCTAATACAATTTAGAATACAATTTCTCATTCTTTATAGAATGATCAGACATTACTTGTCAAGTCTTTATGAAATTAATACCTCTGATTCTTTTATTTTCCCCGCAGTGATATTCCAATAAAAAGTAAAATAAAGCTATTTTTTTAGAAGATGGGAGTAATGGTATAGAAAAATACTCTAGACCCTTTCATTAATTTTATTTTACAAATTATCATTATTATCAATCTATATTATGGAATACTGGCACTAATTTTTTGGTGGAGTATAGCCGTTCAAAGGCGGCACTTCTCAAATGAACCATCTCAAAAAGGAGGTTAATGTGTTACAAGTAGATGGTCTTGTTAAAAACTTTGGAGGACTTAAGGCTGTCGACAATCTTTCTTTTGAGGTAAAGAAAGGGGAGATTCTCGGAATTATCGGACCCAATGGAGCAGGGAAGTCGGTCACCTTTGAGATGATTTCAGGATTTTACCCACCCACTCGTGGGCGGGTGTTTTTAAACGGAGACTGCATTACCGGATTACAACCTCATCAGATCCTCCGTTACGGACTTGCCCGCAGTTTTCAAGGGACTCAAATCTTCCCTGAATTTAATCCTTACCAAACAGTATTGGTGGCTGCTCTCTGCTCTCTCCCAATGAAAAAGGCACGTCAACGTGCTGAAGAGATTCTGGAGTTTCTTGGCCTTGTAGGCAAAAAGGATTGGCCCATAACGAGCCTCACCCTTCCTGAGTTGAAGTTGGTGGAGCTGGGCAAGGTCATAGCCAGTGACCCGCGGATATTATTGCTTGATGAAATTATGGCGGGGTTAACCCAAACAGATGAAATAGCAAATATATTGAGTGGATTGCGTGATGAGGGAAGGACACTTCTTATTGTGGAGCATCGCATTGATGCTCTTACCAGCTTATGTGACCGAATCATTGCTCTTAATTTCGGCAAAAAAATTACAGAAGGGACTCCCCAACAGGTGATGACACATCCCGAGGTAATAGAGGCGTATTTAGGAAAGGAGTGATCCCATGCTTGAAATAGAGAATATAACCGCAGGGTATGGGCCATTGTTGGTATTGCGAGATATTTCCATTCAGGTGAACAACAAGGAGATAGTGGCCGTCGTAGGTGCAAACTGTGCAGGGAAAAGTACTCTACTCAAAGTGATTACCGGATTGATCAGGCCTTCACAAGGTAATATGAGACTCAATGGGAGCAATCTCGCCCTTCTTGAGCCTCACGAGATTGTAGATCAAGGGATCGTGATGGTACCTGAAGGCAGGCAACTCTTCCCTGAGATGACTGTGGAGGAGAATCTATTGGTGGGATCTCATATTTCACGAGCCAGGTTGCAGCGTGATATTAATTTTGAGCGAGTCTATTCCTTCTTTCCTTTTCTCAAAGAAAGAAGGAAACAAATATCCGGTACCCTCTCCGGGGGTCAGCAACAGATGCTCGCCATAGCCAGGGCACTTATGGGTGAACCAAAATTATTATTGCTGGATGAGATCTCCCAAGGACTGAGCCCGCTTTTAGTACGTGACCTTTACAAACAATTACTTGAACTGAATCAGCAGGGGATTACCATTCTTCTGGTAGAACAGAGCGCTAAGCTTGGTATAGATTCAAGCCATCGAGCTTATGTCTTGACTCAAGGAAAAATCACACTTTCCGGAAATCGAGACGAATTGATGAGTAACCCTAATATAAAGACAGCCTACTTTGGCGTGGCTGAGTAATTCAGTTGAGCCAGATGCTTTCGGAGAAGACGCCCCTCAAACCACGGTACGATTCCTGTTTTCATTGATAATAAAACAGCAATAATGGCAACACCGTAAACAATTGTATCTACTCCGGGAAATAAGCCACCATAGGTTTTAGCATATTCCAAAATTGGCACAAGAATGCCGGCTGACAGGATCGGTCCCAAGAGGGTTCCCATGCCTCCGATCACCGTCAGCACGGCTATATCCAACACAAACGGAACATTCACCGTACTTTCCGGATTGACAAAACACTTGTAATGAGCCCAAAAGTTACCGGCAAATCCTATCAGAGCCATGGTTATGAGAAGTGCAATCATCTTATACTTGAATATATGAACCCCTGCTGCGCTTGCCGCCTTCTCATTACCGCGAATTGCCTTAAAATAAATCCCTAATTTTGAACCAAAGAGGTATCTGCAAAAAAATACTACGGCGACAAGCATTGATAGTGCTAAATAATAGTAAGGCAATGGGGTTATCCAATGGAAATTAGCCGGGTCGTTCTTCATAAATGTGAATGCGAGACCATCATCTCCCCCCAGATATTCCGTGCCTATTATCCCAAACGATACAATCTCATTAAATGCCAAAGTGGCAATGGCAAAACTGATAAGGGGCGCTTTAACACGAAATAAAGGAATACCTATAATCATACCGAATAAAGCCGCTATCGGTGGACCCAGCAAGAACATTATCCAGGGATTAAAACTGAACTCCCGCCACAGTATGGTGGAAACATATGCTGCCGATCCAAAAGCTACGCCGATCATCAGATTAAATTGACCGGCAGTAGCGCCAATGTTAAACGCTGAACAAAGAAACATAATTAAAAAGGCGCGAATAAAAGTCTTCTGCCAGGCAATGTTAAGAAAAGGGCCCAGTATCATAAAGATGATCAATACACCAATCAAGACCAACTCGTGAAATCTGAGACGCTGAAAAAATCTCACTATTCTAATCTCCTTTCTCCAAACAGGCCTTGTGGTCTTAAAAGCAGCACCATAATGAAAATAGCATAAGGAATTGTCAGAGCATAAGAACCACCGAGATAGAATTGACCGAGTCCCTGAGAAAGACCAATAAGGAATGCCACGAGCAGAGTCCCTCCAAAGTGTCCCATTCCGCCGACGACCAGGATAATTAAAGCCATGAGCGTCACATGAAGGCCCATAGTGGGTC
>JAXHSZ010000552.1:0-10361 GCA_034190725.1 Thermodesulfobacteriota bacterium | reverse complement strand
GCCCGACCAAAAGCCAACCCACCCTTTGGATAATGCAGGCCGATACAATTCGGTCCGATAACATGCATGCCATTGTCGTTGGCTCTTTGCAACAATTCCCGTTCAAGTGCGATCCCATCAGCCTCACCTGTCTCGCTGAAGCCGGACGTATACAACTGTATTGCTTTTGCCCCTTTTAATGCGCAGTCAGCCAGGGTTGCAACGGCGGATTGTGCGTCAATACATGAGATAACATAATCAACCTGCCCTGGAATGTCTTTTATCCTGGGATATGCCTTCAATCCCAGGACTTCACCCGCCCGCATGTTTATGGGGTAGATCCGGCCAGGAAATCCCAGTTCCAGCATGCCTTTCAGGTAATCGTATCCTTTGGAGGTTGGATTTGCTGAAGCACCAATGATGGCAATTGATTCGGGATGAAACAGAGAGTCCAAAAAATGTGGTTGTTGTATCATTTACGAAAGCCTTCTTTTTTAATTCACTCTGAATTCTTGATTATTTTTTTGGCAATAAGATCATCAATCTGCTGCTCACTGTAGCCCAACTCAAGAAGGATCTCTCGACTGTGTTCCCCGAGAAGGGGAGGTGGAATGTGGGGACTTGCCGGAGTCTTCGATAACTTCACAGGTGTGTTTACCATCTTCAGGCTCCCCCGAACTGGATGTTGGAGGGTGGTGGCCATCTCATTGGCCTCTACCTGAGAATGGGCGAAGAGTTCTGCGTAGTTCAGGCAAGGATCACAGCGAAGCCTTGCCTCTTTAAAGAGTTGCTGCCATTCCGCCCTTGTTTTCCGAGCAAAAGCCTTGTCCAGAATAGAATAGAGTTCTTCACGGTGCTTTGTACGTTCTTTATCTGTGGCGAACTGAGGATCTTTTTCTATATGTTCTATTCCGAGAATCTTGCAGAAAATGGGCCATTGTTGTCCCATGCCGAAGATGGTGACCACATCTCCGTCTTTGGCAGGATAAACGCCTGCCGGAGGAGGAACAATATGAGGAGGGAATCCCCTGCCGACCTTTGTGATCAACATATCATCAATAAGATACTCGGATATTTCAGTTGATTGCATGTGGAGCACCCCATGGAGCAGGTTTGTATTCATGCGTTGCCCCATTCCTGTTCGCTCACGAGCAAAGAGAGCCACCATTATTCCAAAGGCCATTATTACTGCCGTCCCCTGATCTACGAAAGCGACACCACTTAAGGATGGTGGACCATTCGGACTTCCCTGCCTGCTGATCACTCCTCCCATGGCCTGGGCCCACATGTCTCCGCCGATCCTGCGAGCCAAAGGGCCTTTTTCTCCCCAACCTGTGAGGGAGGCATAGACAATCCTGGGATTTCTTCTTGATATCTCTTCATATCCAAGCCCCAGCCTGTCCATCACGCCGGGGCGGAAGTTTTCAATAATTACATCCGCATCCCCGGCCAGCCTGAGAGCGATCTCTTTGCCTTCTTCCTGTCTCACATCCACGGCAAGGCTTTTCTTGCTCCTGTTGACGGCAAGAAAAACAGAAGAATCCTTCTCTTCTTCCATGTCATCTACAAGTTCATCCATGCCCGCTGCACGCCCGCGACGAACTGCCTCTCCTTGCAGTCGTTCTATCTTGATCACTTCCGCTCCCATGTCGCCAAGCATCATACCGCAGAGAGGGGCCGAGTAGGCCTGACTGAAGTCAAGTACTTTGATCCCTTGTAACGGCAAGATATTTCCCTCCCGGATCATGAGGAATACAGACTGATTTGACAACCGTTGAAGCTTTCTGATAGCTTTCTATTTAGTGCCCATCCAGAAATGAGATATTTTCTGCAAGGTCAAGGAAGACGAAGATTTTAACCGCAGGAATACATTGGGTATGTAGGGGCACGTTGCTACGTGCCCTTACATCTGAGCCTGACGCAGAGATTGCGGAAAATAGCCATTTATGGATGAGCACTATTTCATAGCACTATAAATAATACCGGATATCAAAAAGAAGAAAACACTGTTGATCAATATAGGATAGCTGAAATCTGATTTCAAGGAAAAAAACCATGCATATTGAAGTTTCTATGTTATGCGTACCCCAATGCTGCTGAATTAAGGGAATAGACATACTGGGAAAGAAGTCCTCCCTCCACTGGTGGGAGGGATTGCGGGAGAGGGAAACAAACTTTATGATAAAAAAACAGAAGTACCTTTACTATTCAGCCGTTTTTCACCCCCACTTCACCTCCCCCATCACGGGGGAGGAATCTGTGAAGAGTGGAGTTTTGAAATAGAGAAGAACGTATAAAGAAATATCTCTTCATTCAACAGCATTGCATGCGTACTCACTCGGTGAATTTATATATTGCCGTGCCTTTTCAATGCTCTTCCCTTTTTTGGTGTATGGTCAGGAGAAATTATTATGTTTTGAAAGGTTATGGTAAATGAAAAATGATTTTCTTTATCAATTTTAGCTTGTTTTTTTAAAATTGTTCTGTTATTGATTGTCTATTGTTGATTATTGATGGCATTCGGGTTGCAGTAATAATGAATCATACCCTCTCTCCTTCCGAGGGAATGGTCGGAGTGGGTATAAACAGATGAAGAAGGAGTAGATGTTATGGCTTGTATAAAATCAACTGGAGCCTATATCCCTTTTTATCGACTGAAGAGGGAAGAGATCGGCAGGGCATGGGGGAATACCCAAAGGGGTGAAAAGGCTGTTGTGAACTATGATGAGGACAGTATCACAATGGCTGTGGAAGCAGGCAGGGATTGTCTTGCAGGTGTGAACGGAGAGGTAATAGATACACTCTATTTTGCAAGCACAACATCACCATATCGTGAAAAGCAAGTGGCGACTTTAATAGCAAATGCCATGGACCTGCCTCGTACCATTACAACGGCTGATTTCTCCGGTTCTTTAAGAGCCGGAACAAATGCACTTAAGGCAGCTATGGATGCGGTCTCTGCAAATCCGAAAAGGAATGTGATGGTCATTGCCTCGGATTCACGGCTGGGTGTTCCTGGTTCGAACCTTGAGCAGGTTTTTGGTGACGGAGCAGCCGCGGTCATTGTGGGGAGCGAAGGCAATGCCGTGATTTCAGAAAGTTATAGTCATGCTGAAGAGATTATTGATGTGTGGCGGACCCAGGACGACACATTCGTAAAGACGTGGGAAGATCGTTTTGTTTTCACGGAAGGGTACGTTGCCAATGTTCGGGAAGCGGTGAGTGTATTTCTGAAGAAAATTGATCTGACTCCGAAAGATTTTACTCGGGTCGTTCTCTCTGCTCCTGACCTGCGCAATCACCGCAACGGATGCAAGATGTTGAAATTGGAGAAGGAGCAGATACAAACCCCTTTACTTGATGAGATCGGTAATACGGGTGCAGCCCAAGCTTTGATGATATTGGTCAACTGTCTTGAAGAAGCAAAAGCAGGTGATAAAATTTTACTTATAAATTATGGTGATGGATGTGATCTTTTTGTTTTGCAGGTAAAAGGGGAAATTCCTAAAAATGAAAATCAGCGTGGAATAAGTGGTTTTCTTGATTCCAAGATGATGATCAAGAACTATGAAAAGTATATACAGATGAAAAAACTCATGAGGGTGGAAACAGGACGACGCAGGCCGCCTGCCATGTCCTCCGCTGCTGTGCTTCATCGGGACAGAAATATGGTTCTCGGTTTTTATGCCAGTAAATGCAAGGGTTGCGGAAGACTCTTTTTCCCCCCACAACGGGTGTGTATGTATTGCCGCACCAAGGATGAATTCGATACTGTAAGACTTGCAGACAAAAAGGGAAAGCTTTTTACCTTTTCCAAAGATTTTCTGGCACAGTCAATTGATCCGCCCGTAATAACAAGTATCGTTCATTTGGACGTGGAAGACGGGATAAGGATATTTTGTACAATGAGCGACCGAGACCCTGACGCTGTAAAGATCGACATGCCGGTAGAGATGACCTTTAAAAAGATGAGTGAAGCAGAAGGATTTTACAACTATTTTTGGAAATGCAGACCCATTCGATAAACATGCAAGAATCTTGCATGTATGTGAATTGATTTCATGGGGCATTCTGCGGCACTGTTCATTTCGTATTGAGTCACAAAAAAAGCAGACAAACAATTTCTATGACATATAAAATTCGCAATGTGCAGGGTCTTAAAAAAGAAGAATCCTTTGAAACTCATTTCATATAATCATTTAAAGTAGGAGAGAAGAATATGAAAGTTGATGCATTAAAAGATAAAGTTGCCATAATCGGCATGGGTTGCACCAAGTTTGGAGAGAATTGGGGCATGAGTGTCGAGGATATGATCATTGACGCTGTGTATGAAGCGTTCAATGATGCAGGAATCTCTACTGACGACATTCAAGCGGCCTGGTTTGGGACCATGGCTTCAGGAGCCGGAGGCATGACCGTTGCACTTCCATTGAAACTCCGCGCTATCCCTATCACCAGGATAGAGAATGCATGCGCCACAGGTATGGATGCCCTGAGAAATGCCTCAATGGCTGTTGCTGTGGGCTTATACGACATTGTTCTTGTGGTGGGGGTGGAAAAGTTAAAGGACAGCGGCTTGGGCGGATTGCCCGAGTTCTTCAGCCATCCGGTGTACGGACAGGGGTTTACCGCGCCGGGACGCTGGGCACTGGCGGCCACCAGATACTTTGAGATTAACAATATCCCTCCGGAAGAGGGGAAGAAGGCGCTTGCTAAAATTTCCGTGAAGAACCACCATAATGGGACTATGTCTCCAAAAGCTCATTTTCAGAAAGATGTGGCATTGGAACAGGTATTAAATGCCCCGATTATCGCCTGGCCCTTAGGCCTCTTCGATTGCTGCCCCACAACCGACGGATCGGCTGCAGCGATCATCTGTCGTGCGGACATGGCCAAATCTTTCACAGACGACTACATTTTGGTCAAGGGATTTGGATTGGCTATGGGCCCAGGATTGGGAAAAGAGGATATTGATTTTAAATATGATCGTTTGCCTGAGACCATTGCTGCGGGCAAGCAAGCATATGCTGCTGCTGGAGTAAAAGATCCGCGTAGAGAAATCAGTTGTGCTCAGCTTCATGATTGTTTTTCAATAGCAGAACTTCTTGAATACGAAGCACTGGGTTTCACAGAACCGGGAAAAGCCATAGAAGATATTGATGCAGGAACTTTTACACTGGAAGGAGATCTGCCGGTGAATTCCGATGGAGGTCTGAAAGCATTTGGCCATCCCATAGGTGCGACTGGATTGCGTATGTGTTATGATCTCTACGGTCAATTACTGGGCAGAGCAGGTCCCAGACAGATTAAAAATCCAACCCTTGGTCTTGCCATGGCACAGGGAGGACATCCGGGGATGCTGATGCCCATAGTGACCATTTTAGGAAGAAGGGATTGAGTTTTCGGAAACTATGGAAAGCTGCAGAATTGAAAGACTATCAGAGGGTTGAAAGACCCTCTGCCCTCTTAAATCAGGCAGAAGAGATTTCTGCCCCACCGTTCCCCCCGCCATTGTCAACAAAAGTTATGAATAAGGAAGGGACCATCACGTTTAAAAATCTGACAAAGGAGGCTAAGATGGTTGAAAGGAAGGAACTCACCCGGGTCATCTATGAGAAAGATGGCAGTATCGCTACCATCACCCTGAATTATCCTGAGAAGTTGAACGCCATGGATTTTCCTGGGGACGGAGGCATAGCCGACGGCTTTTACAGAGATGCTCTGGATTTGGCAGAGCAGGACGATGAGATAAAAGTGGTGAAGATAACAGGGACCGGAAGGGCTTTCTGCGCCGGGCATGACCTCAGCAGGGTAGGATTTGTGTACGGAATGACGCCGGGAAAGCGTGCCGGCCAACAGCCCAGGTTAAAGGTCGACAATGCCTGGATGGAAAAGACGTTCCGCAGATTGTTTCTCTTTCCCAAGATCACCATTGCAGTGGTAAACGGTCTGGCTTTTGGCGAAGGAATCATGATAACCGAGTGTTGCGATCTTGCAGTTGCTTCCGAGGATGCAGTATTCAGTCACAGGGAACAGAGGCTCGCATTCGGAGGGCAGGTGAGTCCACTGGCAGTGGTAACGTATGGTTTAAAGAGAGCCCTTGATATCTGGCTGACAGGAAGAAATGTAACGGCTTCAGAAGCTTTGGAGATCGGACTGGTGAATAGGGTTGTGCCCAAAGACAGACTGGATGAGGAAGCAGACACGTTAGCCCAAGACATAGCAACTCTCGGACGGGATGTGATCGCCATAGGGAAAGCATCACGCCAGCAGACGTACTCTCAAATGGGAATACTGGCCGGATGGGATATCGCTGGTATGACTCATACCCTGGGCACCAATGTACACTGGTATCCGGGTGAATACAACTTTTTTAAAGAGAGGAAGGACAAGGGGGAGAAAGCCGGTTTTCACGGATTACATGACCAGTTCAGTTCAAAGGATGAAAAATAAAGAAGGGAATAGAAAAGTTTTGCTGAACATTCTGAATATTCCCGAAATTCATAAAGGAGTGAATGAGGTGTTCCTGTGAACAGCATGTTCCATGGTTTTTAGAAAGGTTATCATTCTGTATTCTATCTTACCAAAGGAGAAGGAGGTTTGAGATGTCGGTGGTACTGTACGAAAAGAAAGGTAATATTGCATATATTACTGTGAATCGGCCCGAAGCCTTGAATGCAATCAGTTCCGAAGTTCTGAGGGAGTTGGCCAAGGCATGGATAAATGTACGGGATGATTCAGACGTCCGTGTGGCTATTGTGACAGGGGCAGGAGACAGGGCTTTTTCTGCCGGAGCAGATCTGAAGGAAATCGCCAAATGGCAAATGCAGCCAGAGGAAGAGAGGCAACCCTTTTTGGAAAACTGGCCTGATGTTTACCCCATGAGGGGTATGGAGGTATGGAAGCCTTTTATTGCAGCCATAAATGGTATTGCCACAGGCGGTGGGTTGGAGTTGGCCATGGCATGCGATATGAGGATCGCCGCAGACACTGCCCGACTCGGACTCATGGAGACAAAACAAAGCCTCATGCCCGGCTGGGGCGGAACGCAGAGGTTGCCGCGACTGGTGCCGTTTGGAAAGGCGCTGGAGATACTCATAACAGGTGACTTTGTAGAAGCGGAAGAGGCTCTTCGAATTGGATTGGTGAACAAGGTGGTTTCAAAAGATCAGCTTATGACTGCCGCGGAAGAGTTGGCTGCCCGGATATGTGAGAACGGACCTTTGGCGGTTCAGGCAGTCAAAGAAGCAGCATACAGAGGCGTTCGTATGACTTTGGACGAAGGTCTCAAACTGGAAAGCCTCATGATTCAGAATCTCTTCCAATCAGATGATTCAAAAGAAGGTCCGCGTGCTTTTGCGGAAAAGAGAAAACCGGTTTTCAAGGGAAAGTAGATTCTTCGGCTGTCACAAGTTCATGGATGACAAACGGTTGCATCATACAGGATAAGGGAAAGTTATTGAAGACTATAATGTGAGTGGACAGGAAAGGAGACAGAAGGCATATGGCAGACAAACAGAAACGAGATTGGTCAAAGCACCCCAGGGTTACAGTAAGCGGTGAGAAGAAACTGCCCTCACACGGTAAGATCACAAAAGAAATGGAAGACAGAAGAAATTCCCGATCTCATATACCGTTCTTCCCTCGGGGCGTCTATTTCAACACGCAAGCCACCAAGGATTCCATCAGGCACTTTGTGGACGGTATAGGTGATACCAACCCCCTGTTTAGAAACATTGAATATGCGAAAAAGACGAAGTATGGGAACACTGTTGCTCCAGGCAGTTATCTGTACACCATTCAGTGGGTTGTGCCGGGAAGTGGAATGCCCGGAGTGCACGCATGGTACAGTGGGGGAGATTGGGAGTGGTATCGACCCATATTCCCCGGTGACGAGTTTAAACCTGCGGGCATCCTTCGGGATGTGGTCGTAAAACAAGGACGGATGGCCGGCGGCGGTCAGATCTATATCGACTATGACGAGGGTATCTATGTAAATCAGAGGAATGAAATCGTCGGCAAGGAGCTTCATCACACAGTTTGGGTTGACAGGGGATCATCGGGTTCTGCCGGTAAATACCGCAAAATCGAGAAACCGACATATACAAGGGAAGAATGGATCAAGATCTTAGAGGCGTATGCTAACGAAGAAATAAGAGGCTCTGATCCCAGATGGTGGGAAGATGTCCAGGAGGGAGACACGTTGGGACCCATGATTAAAGGGCCTTTGACTGTTCGAGATGAGATCGCCTGGTTGATGGGCGCTGGGAGCCCCTTTTTCAAGGCCGACAAGATCGAATATGAGTGGGAATACAGACACCCTAAAGCTCTGGAGTTTGTTGAGGAGATGGATGAGGCGGATGTTCCGGAGTTGGTCCACATCTTTGATGCGTATGCACGTGCCATAGGAGTTGAACGGGCATATGACTATGGTTCCCAGAGGATGAGCTGGCTGTGTATGTTCTTTACCAACTGGATGGGGGATGACGCCTTCCTGTGGAAGATGAGCGGCGATGAGAGGGCCTTCAATCAGATAGGGGACCTCACCACCTTTGAGGGCAAGGTGGTCAAAAAGTATATTGAGGAGGACAAATGTTGTGTGGATATAGAGGCCTGGGCCAAAAACCAGAGAGACGAATGGTCCATGCCCCCGTGCACATCAACCATTATCCTTCCGTCAAAGGAACATGGGCCGGTTGCCTATCCTAATCCCACGAGAAAATTGGTGGAAGAGGTAAGCCGTGCAAGACCTTTGGATGATTTGATAAAAGAAGGGATATTGTAGGAGCGGGCCACCCGTTGAACGGGTGGCCTCTTTTCTTTTATTTTTGCTGAGCTGGGGCCGGATTGACATAACCGGTAAGCAGTGTTCGTGGAATTGACTCTTCCAGCTCTTCCACAGTGAACATGCCATTTTCCGCAGTTTTAAAAACCGTCCGAATTTCTATGGGTTCTGAATAGATGGATACTCGCCCTCTTTCAACGTGGAATACCTGGCCATTGATGTTGGCGGCCGCATCACTTGCAAGATAGGCAACCATAGGAGGGACGAATTCCGGCCCGGGCATGTTCATGAAACCATCATACATCTCTTGAGTGATCAGACCCTTTTCCAATCGCTTCTTTATTCCTGCCTTTACTTCCTCAGTCATGGTCATTCTGGTTGCCGCAATGGGTGCAATGCAATTGATGGTTACACCATACCGACCCATTTCCCTTGCGCTGGCTCTGGTGAGACTGACTATGCCCCCTTTGGCAGATGCGTAATTGGTCTGTCCCACGGAACCTCGCCATGCATCGGATGTAAAAGTGATGATCCTGCCGGAACGCTGTTCTCTCATCTTTACGCATGCATGACGGCATACATTGAAGGTGCCCTTCAAATGAACGGAAGTGACCATATCCCAATCCTCTTCACTCATATTCCATATCATCCGTTCTCTGAGTACACCGGCGCAGTTCACAACGATGTCCAACTTGCCAAAGGTGTCTACACAGGTATTGATCATCTCTTCCACTTTATTGAAGTCGGTGACGGAACTTACATTCGCAGCTGCCTGACCGCCCTTTTCTTTAATCTCGGCCACGACCTGTTCCGCCGGAGTAAGGTCACTGCCACTGCCGTCTCTTGCTACCCCTGCATCCGAAACCAGTACACTGACTCCCTGCGCGGCCAGATATAACGCAATTTCTCTGCCGATTCCCCTACCGGCTCCCGTTACGACTGCTGCTCTTCCTTTCAGTTTGTCACTCATTGTCCGCCTCCTTCGTCTTGAGTAATATGGTTGCTTTTCCAGGGGTGGTCTTCTCACCTTTCTCGTTTTCCACCCAGACATCGCATTCGATGAAGTGTTGATCGTTTTCAACACCTTTGTCGGTCACTTTTCCTTTACATGTGTGGGTTATCTTCTCTTCAACTGGCTCAGTCAGCGACTTCATGCCGGTTGGATAATCCATTGCCCTGAATTGACAGGAGAATTTCCTTAAAGAACCGTCTTCCCCTATCCAATCGGTGAGCATCTGCACAAGCCAGGCACGTTTGAGCTGACCGTGGACGATCGGGCTTCCAACACCCTGAGATTCGGCAAAAGTGAATTCATAATGCAGAGGATTGAAATCGCCGGATGCTGCTGCCCATTTCACTAACATTTGAGAAGTGGCTGTTTTCGGCAGTGAAGGTACGTCCACTCCCACTTCCACATCTTCCCAGTAGAGTATTTTCTTTTTCATATAATTTCATTACCTCCCTTTAGGACTCAAGTCTTGCGTAAGCCCTTGGAAATGGTTTTGTATCAGGAAATACGATCGAGTTCCTTATGATATCTTCTATCTATTGATCAATGTCTGGCGGGCTAATCCCACCAAAGCGCCATCCTGGTTGG
>JAXHSZ010000551.1:0-5626 GCA_034190725.1 Thermodesulfobacteriota bacterium | reverse complement strand
CATCCTCTCAAGTTGAGTCACTTCATCTTCTGTGAGTTCAATGTGATTCATTGGGTTCTTCAACCATTCGAGCACTTCATCTCTCAGTTCTGCCAGGGTTTCTATTCCCTCAAAATAATCACGGAAGGCCAGATCATATTGATCAAAGTGAGCCTCACTCTTTACCAATATTGATCGTACAAGATAGTAGAATGTATTCAGGCTGGAAAATGCAAAGCCTTGACTGAGGGCTTCCATTAAGGCTAACCATTCGGTTATGGAGACCGGCACTTTTCTCTGGCGGAGGGTGTAAAAAAAATCTGTGAACATAGTTAATTAATGAGAACCTTTAGGTTCCTGCAATTTCTGTATTTTTCCCATTAACGTGTTCATGATCAGCTTCTTTCTTGAGAAGGACACCCAAGAAAGGGATCTCTTCCGATAGTCTTTCATGAGAGATCCCACCGGCAATAAGGGCTTGAATCCAATCGAGAAGCTCGCTAGTTGAAGGTTTCTTTCTGAATTCATTGATGCTTCGAAGCCAGTAGAATTTCTTTAGAACTTCCCTCAGTAATCGTGTTTTGATATCAGGGAAATGCACGTGTACGATCTCTTCCATCAAATCTTCATCGGGGAACTCAATATAATGGAAGATACACCTGCGAAGAAATGCATCCGGCAGCTCCTTCTCGGAATTGCTGGTTATGATAACAATGGGTCTGTGTTTGGCAACAATTGTCTCATTGGTCTCATGAATATGGAAAGTCATCTCATCCAACTCATTGAGAAGGTCATTGGGAAATTCCACATCAGCCTTGTCTATTTCATCAAGAAGAAGGACAACCTGTTTTTTTGAAGTAAAAGCCATGCCCAACTTACCCAGTTTGATATACTGTTTTATGTCCGATATGTCTTTGTCACCAAAACGGCTGTCATTTAATCTCTGTACTGTGTCATATATATACAGCCCATCTTTGGCTTTTGATGTGGACTTGATGTTCCATACTATTAATTCTTTTCCAAGAGCCAGTGCTATATTATGAGCTAAAAGTGTCTTCCCTGTTCCTGGCGCTCCTTTCACAAGCATAGGCCTTTCTAGGGCAATTGACACATTCACTGCATTGCGTAAGGGTTCTGATACGATATACTTCTGTGTTCCCAAGAATTGATCAAACTTCTTTTTTCCCATCGGAATCTCCTTGTTTCAGACTATTTCAATGAGAATAATTTCCTTTCAGAAATGAAATCTTTTCGACCTGTACGGTGAATGAAGTTTACCGCTTACCGCAGTCTTGGTCACCATAAAGATCGAATTTTTTTGCACAGTCAAGGAAAATGAAGATTTTAACCACAGAAATACATTGGGTATGTAGGGGCACATTGCAATGTGCCCCTACATCTGAGCTTGATGCAGAGATTATGGATAATAGCCATTTGTGGATGGGCATTTAAATAATACACTCCAAAAATGAGAAATGTATTGCCCTGGATTTGCAATGAAAAACTGCTCAACCTTTTGTCAATGCCTTTAAAGTCTTTTTGTACTCATCATATGCCTGTCGTCCAAAGAGAACAAAACGGACAAGTTTAAGATCAGTGTTTGCCTTTACATATTCTAAAACCGTATTTATAGCTATATTCGCAGCTTCAGAGAGGGGATACCCATATGCTCCGGTACTGATGGATGGAAACGCGATACTTTCCAATCCTTTGGAAGATGCCAACTTCAGGCTTTCTCTGTATGCACTGGCCAGAAGTTCCGCTTCATTTTTTCTACCTCCACTATAAATGGGGCCCACTGTATGGATCACGTTTTTCGCCTTGAGTTTTCCCCCTGTGGTGATAACGGCCTTTCCTGTAGGGCATCCACCGATCTGTCTACACTCTTCCATAATACTCGGACCGCCTGCACGGTGGATTGCTCCGTCAACACCTCCACCACCTGCTAGTCTTGAATTGGCAGCATTGACAATGACATCGGTTTCCTCTTTGGTAATGTCCCCTTCAACGAGAGATACGATAGATTGGTTTGCCTTGACTTCCATGACTCTCCCCCCGTTCTACTGATTGGTTTCGTTAGTTTTAATAAGGAAATGTTAACAAGACATCACCTGCTTGTCCATATCCTCCCTCTCTGAATGAGGAGAAGGGTATGGAATATTGAGAAGTTGTATACATTAAAGTGAAAAATCCAGTTCTTATTCAGCGATGCGCCATCCAGTTAATGGAGTAAATTTCTCGTCAACCGGATTTGCTTTGTATATTTTCCAGGAGTCCCCGCCTTTATGACTCGTTGAACTATAATTAATCGGACCACACAAGCCACCGGTATCATAATTCTTCAGGGTCTCAATACTCATGATAAAAGCTTCTTCATTAAGATCTCTCCCAGCTCTTTTCAGTCCCTCTGCCATTACGAGGCTGCAGATCCATCCATGTGTATATATTGTACCACGGTAAGGTTTCTCTGTGCCGGGATGATATCTCAGTGTAATTTGTCTCATTGCATCCAAACCGGGGCCTTTGTCGTACCATGGAGATGTTGCATGAACGGAGTACAGTTTTTTTGCCACGGTGCCGATCCTGTTCATTTCTTCTCCAAGCATTGCTCCCCAGCTCGCAAATACAGGTATATCCAGTCCTAATTTCTTTAAATCCCGAAGGAGAGCAATGGTAGTGGGTGTGATAGTTCCCACGTGAAAAGCGCAATTGGCTTTGTACCTCTTGAGACTCATAACCTGTGAACTGGCATCAACAGCAGCCGGATTGAGAATTTCCTTTGTTACAGGTTCGATTTTATATTTTTTAAGCCTTTCAAGAGTAGGTCCCAAGTCTATTTTACCCACTTCAGTGTCGGGATAAATCACTCCGACTCTGGGTTCCTTCAGTTTGAAATCATTTATCATATAATCCACAAGGACTTTCACCTGTCCTGGATAAGTGTCGATGATCGTAAAAATATATTTCTTAAAAGGAGTAACTGCAACCTCAGGCATCGGGATTGCAATGTTGGGCAATTTCTCCTTTTGAATTTTCTTCCATAAGATGGTGAGTTGACTTGCAGACCCCGGACCTATCAATGCGAACACTTTATCCTTATAAACCACTTTTTTAAATGCAGCAATAGCAGGAGGGATTGAGTAACGATCATCCTCCATGACATAATCCAATCGTCTCCCATTGATACCCCCCTGATCATTAATGTGTCGTATGTAGTTTTTTGTTGCATTAGCCAGATGGACACCGAGGCTTGCAGCAGGACCTGTCATGGGAAGGAGTACTCCTATTTTTATTGACTTATCTGTTACGCCCCTCACATTCGATGCACATAAATTCTGGCAAACAGCCAGGAAAATAAATATAGCTGAAACAGTAACAATATATATACTCTTTTTTTTCATAGATTTCCTCCAATACAAATACTAAAAGTATATTCACAAGATCCTGTCAGGGTACAATTACTTTGCCCTTCTCCAATCCGTAATAGGGATGAAGTGAAGATTTTCCACATCGACCTTGTATATCCTACTGCTCTCGGTAGTTTTATGATTGTCAGGGCCAAGATTTACAATGCCGCAAATTCCCTGTGTGTCGAAGTTTCTTATCTGTTCCCATCCATCAACTAGAGTTTCACTGTTCAGATTCCTCCCTGCATTTTTCAGCCCCTCGCAAAGTATCATGGAACAAAGCCAACCCTGTATAAAATTCCTGTCCTGATATACAAGGCCTGGGTTATATTTTTTGCTGACATCCCGTAATTGAATCATAGCAGGACTGTCATCTGTGGAAGAGCCGAATGCGTTGATACCCCATATGCCTTGAGCTGCACTTCGGGCTATCTCTATTGTCTTTCTGACAAACCCATATTGCATGGCAATGATTTGGCCTTTAAACCCGAACTTTTTTGCATCTCTCAAGAAAGCAGCAGTATTGGCTATATAACCGTGAATAATGGCATAATCCGGCTTGGCTCTTTTGAGTAAGAGTACTTGTGAGGTCATGTCAAGGCCTGCTATGGGTATTACTATTTCAGTGAGAGGCGCATTGTGCTTTTCGGCCAATTTTCTCACCAAGTGTAAGACCGGTCTGCTCGATGCAGATTCCATATAGAGAAGCGTTATCTTGGGGCGGGTCGACTTCAAATCTTCAGCGAGATAATTGAAAAGAATCTTTACCTGGTCTTCATAAAAAGGTAAGACAGTAAAGACATACCTTTTTGGTGGGACAAAATAAGCCGAGTTATTTGTGCCGGCGATCAAAGGAATCTTTTCCTTTTCAATAAGAGGAACTATCGCATGGGTATGTCCTGCACCGGATGCCGCCCAGGAGAAGGCAAACACCTTGTCCCTGTATACCATTTTCTTAAAGGCGGATAACGCGAGCGGGATAGAGAATCTGTCGTCCTCGATTTGAAACTTAATTTTCCTGCCGTGTATTCCCCCTTGATCATTAATATGGGTAATATAAGACCGCCATCCGGGGACAACCCCCGAATAGACATCCGCACCAGGACCCGTGATATCAGCCATGGCACCTATCTTTATTGTCTTATCTGTTACACCTCGAACATCCGCATGAACTGAATAAGAAAAGAGAATTGCACAAGCAACAAGAGAAGTAATAATCCATGTGTATAAAGTTCTATTCATGAATAACCTCCGTAATCATATTAATTTTTCTTGCATCATTTCTATAATCTGTGAAGTTTAAATTGAATATGTATCACCTCCTTCCTCTCAACTGAGGGCTTGCATAAAAAAGTTGGCATTTATGCACTCGGATTGAGGTCAATTCTTACCGTTCTGATCGAGTTAAACTGGCGAAATAGTAACACTATTTTCAGGATTTTGCAATTGATGAACGGGCAAAGATGGTCTGAAGATGGGATAGAAAAGTGTTACTTTGTTATTATGCAGAAACTTCATTTTGTGAGTCAACCTGTTTTGTACACGATGAAAACTGCTGTTTTATCAATTTCTGCGGCAGTTTTTTATTTTAATCCTCAAAATACTCATCGCATTCAAGCTGCTATAATCTTCGTCTTCCTTGAACTTAAAAACCATCACATTCTGGTTCAGACACTATTTATTCAGGTGTGCGCCATTCTGTTAAGGGGACGTATTTCCTGTTGACTGGATCTGCTTTATATATCTTCCAAGAGTCCCCGCCTTTATGGCTCGTTGAGCTGTATGTGATCAGACCACAAAGTCCACCTGTATCATAGTTTTTTATACCCTCAAGTGCGCTTATCAAAGCGTCCTCAGTGAGGTTTCTCCCTGCCCTTTTCAAACCCTCAACCAGCATGACATTACAGATCCATCCATGAGTATATATGGTTCCACGGTAGGGTTTTTCAGTCCCCGGATGATATTTCAGTGTGATTTTCCTCATGAAATCCATTCCTGGACCTTTATCGTACCAGGGAGATGTGGCGTGAACGGAATAGAGTTGTTTTGCAGGTTCTCCAATCTCATTCATCGTTTCTCCAAGCATCGCTCCCCAGGTCCCAAAAACCGGCACATTGAGTCCAAGCTTTCTTAAATCCCTCAGCAATGTAATTGTTGTGGGAGTAATAGTTCCCACGTGAGCTATACAGTTCACTTTATATCTTTTAAAACTCATAACTTGAGAGCTGGCATCCACTGCT
>JAXHSZ010000550.1:0-4112 GCA_034190725.1 Thermodesulfobacteriota bacterium | reverse complement strand
CGCTGCTCCATACCTGCCGGCATAGCTGCCTTTAAGAAGCTCCTCTTTAAAGATGAGATATTTGCCCTCACTGGGCCTGCCCACATAGGGACAGCGAAGGCGCTCTTTGGACAGATAGAAAAATTGAAGATTCCCAACATATCCGGAGCACCTGATGAGGCTCAGTTGAGTCCGTTAAAAAGGCATATATTTATGCCCTTCAATGTATACGACGATCAGTTGGGGCTAATCTCAGATTATATTGTAAATGATCTCAAACCCAAGAAGATTGATATAACATTTATATATTGGGACTCAGAGTCGGGCAAGGTAGCCCTGAGATCTGCCCAGAAATGGGCCAAGTTTTTCAATTTTAGCCTCTCCAACACCGAGATAATAAACATGGGTGCCCTTGATGCTGCTTCCCAGGTGATATCCATCAGAAGGAATAAACCAACCCATATCCTCATACACCATACTTCTCCAGGCACTATTGTATTACTCAGAGATTTAAGGAAATTTGGTCTTCATACCCCCGTTTATGGAACCATGACCACATGTTTGGAAGATGTAGTGAGAATGGGAGGCAGTGCATCGAGGAATTATAGAGGTGCGAGTCCCTTCTCTTCCTGGTATGATGACGGAAAGGGTGTGGAGAAGATGCGAAGGATCACTCTCAAGTATAAGCCTGGCACTGAGATGCCATATCGCAACAAGTGGTATACCTTGGGCTGGATCATAGGTACCATTTATCATGAAGGACTCAATAGGGCCGGAAGAGATCTGAGTATTGAGGGATTTGTAACGGCCCTGGAAAGTATAAGAGATATGAATACCGGGGGGCTTTCCGGTCCGATCAGCTTTTCCCCAACCAACCATCAAGCGATGCATCGTACAAAGCTTTACAGAGCCGATCCGGAGAGCCAGAAACTCGTCCCAATTATCGATTGGAGAAAGACTCCGGAAATAAAATGAACCAGTAACTTTTCATGATCTTGGCTAAGGAATCGGAAATAAATAACTCATCGTTTTCGTATGCCACCTTCAGGCCACCTTTTGACGATTCTCAATCGCAAAGTCCTCGACGTAACACTATTACGCCTGCGGCTTTGCTCATTCAGATCGTCTAAAGTCGACCTCAATCTGGGCACGAATTCCAATGACTTATTTATTTCCGATTCCTAACCGAACAGGTGAAATGATTTACAAGAGAGATAATGAAACAGCCATGTTGAATCCTTCATCGAATGGAAAAAACCGATAAAGAGTAGGTTTGGGAAATTATTGTCTTAATTATCAATGTCTCCTGTGGTGTTGGCGTTGTCTTGAAAGGGGGAGATGAAATAAAAAAAGACACTTTGAAAATAAATCGGATACTGAGAGCCCATCCTAATAGAAACTTTCAGTAACTGACTTTTTTCGAAAATCTAAACTTTCACAGTTTCTGAGAGAAAGAGAGCTCTTCAAGACTCTATTTATCATTGGGTTCCTTCTGAGATTTGCTGTCCAGTCCTGGAAAAAAGACTTTTCTTTTAAAGGAATTTATGATAGGGTATCATTTAAGGAGGTGATAAATTTACTTATTTTTACTTATTTTTTCTTCCTGCTTTGAACAAGTATTCATCCAGAAATGAGATTTTTTTACAAGGTAAAGGAAGACAATGATCGTAATCTCATGAATACATTGGGCAAGTAGGGGTACATTAAACTCTGCCCTTACATCTGAGTCTGATGCAGACAAAGATTGCGAAAAATGAACCTTTTGTGGAGAGTCATTAATTCAAGCTTTTCATAAATTGATCTCATCCCAAGTGATATCTCATGCGAGGATTCACTCACCCCTTCACAGTTGATACATCTTCCACTCGTCTACGTTCATTCGTACTCTCAATTTTTTCAGGTGATATTGACCTTCATCAAATTATAAAACCTGTTTGAGCATTCTAAATGTCCCCCTCTCTTTGAAGTTTACACGACAAAGTGTCTGTAAGTTCTTAATAAGTGTGGGTAATTATACCTTCATGTCATGAATTGGTTTCTTGTTTTTTATGAGAATTACAGATTTTTGCTCTTCTCATTCAAAGTGTAGAAGCAGGAATCGCATGAATATGAGCCTGACTTATTGAAAGATTATAGTATTTGTCCTGCATCTCTATTCCCTGTCATTGACCACTGTATAGAAGATACTCCAGCAAAGTATGAAACCGAGTAAGGCGCTGTTCATGTATGATATGTCACTTTAGGTGTACTAAAAACACGAAAACAGGAGGTATATTTTGTGAAAAAGAAGTTATTCTTAACAGGTTCCATTATGTTGGTTGTGTTTTCAGTTTTCTGTTGTTTAAGTTTCTTCAATGGAGGATTTTGTTCTGCTGAAGAAGTGCGAGGCGTTACCAAAGACACTATTACTATTGGGGCAATTATAGACCAAACAGGTCCTGCTGCTTCTGTAGGGATTCCCCTGGCGGAAGGGGCTAAGACATACTTCAGAAATATCAATGATAACCAGGGAATTAATGGAAGAAAAGTGAAGATAGTTGTCGAGGATGATCATTATACAATTCCAGGATCTTTCTCTGCTTTTAAGAAACTGATCTTCAAAGATAGAATTCTGGCTATGCTTTTCTGTGGCGGAACCGGCCAGGTTTTTGCCCTCATGAAGCAGATCGAAAAGCACAAGTTGCCTACAATACCCGTCAGTCTTACAGAATCTCTCACAACCCCATTCAGACAATATATCTTTACTGCTTCGGGAAGTTACGATGACGGCTTAAAGATCATCATTGACTATATGATGAAGGATCTCAAAGCAAAGAATCCAAAGGTGGCTGTGGTCTACCCTGATCTCGAATTCGGCAAATCCGGCCTACAGGCCATCACAAGGTATCTTCCAAAGTATAATTTAAAAGTAGACGCTAAAGTCGTTCTTGCCTTAGGAGCCATTGATGCCACTTCAGAGGTGTTGAGTTTAAAGAGGTTAAAACCGGATTTTGTTATCCTCAACAATGCTGCAGCGGCTGTTGTTTCTTTTCTCAAGGGTGCAAAGAAATTCGGCCTGAAAAGCAAGGTTATTGGGTCGTATTATGTGGGTGAAGAGGAGCTTATAGGCAGTAGTGGCGAAGCAGCAAAAGATCTTTTAGCAATAAGTCCCTATGGCTTTTGGTCGGACAACACTGAAGGGATGATTTCACTGAGAGAGATTACCAGGAAGTATCAACCCAAAACCAAGAAAAAGACAAGAAGTTTCACTCAGGGCTGGATCACTTCAATGATCTGTGCAGAAGGACTCAAAAGGGCAGGTGAAAATCTGAACTCAAAGACCCTGATTGAAGCCTTTGAAACCTTTAGAAACTTCAGTACAGGTGAAATTTCCGGGCCGGTGAGTTATAGCAAAGATAACCATAAAGGTGGGAACACTTACAGGGTATATAAGACTGATTTAGAAAATGTAACATTCATACCCATCACTGGGTTTAGGGAACCAGTTATTATAGACTAATGCGGATGTTCATGGAAGGAAGAAACCGCAAAGCAAATTCATTAACTAGTGTTCATTAGTGTTCATCCAGAAATGAGATGTTTTTTGCAGGGTCAAGGAAGATGAAGATTTTAACCGCAGGAATACATTGGGTATGTAGGGGCATATTGCAATGTGCCCTCACATCTGAGTCTGACGCGGAGATTTCGAAAACAGCCATTTATGGATGGGCAATCACTAAAAAAGTCATAATATAAGGAGGAATTTTATGAAAAAGAAGTTTTTTTTTGCATTATTGAAGACGTTATCTGTCCTATTGATTTTTTCTATGGTTATTTTATTGACTGTCTCAACCGGACAAACTGCGGATGTTCCAGGTGTATCAGGAGATACCATAAAGATCGGAATGATATTTGACAAGACAGGCCCTACGGTTACCATTCAGGGGCCTCTGGCAGATGGGGCAAAAACCTATTTCAGATATGTAAATGATCAAGGTGGAATTAATGGAAGAAAGCTCAAATGGATTCACGAGGATGATCGATATACCATTCCCAGACAGGTGGCGGCGTTTAAGAAGCTGGTATATAAAGACAATGTATTCATGATGTTTCTTGGGGGGTCCACAGGAGGACTTCTGACATTACTGCCTATG
>JAXHSZ010000055.1:0-2271 GCA_034190725.1 Thermodesulfobacteriota bacterium | reverse complement strand
CTAACCAATAGTGACAATACAAATTATTACCCTTCCTTCTTTTCAGCTATCGCTTTTATTGCTCTAGTAAGAGTTGCAGTTATTTGATTTATAGCCATCTTTACAATAACAGTGGTCTCATCCCTGAAAACGGACACATTCATGATGGAATCAGGGAACTCTTCCTGTAATTTTTGAACAGCAATGTCTTCTTGACTCATAATATCCATCCCGTATTTATATTATCTTCGTATTTTCTCATGATCTATCTTCTTCTGCAGTTGCATGATTCCGTAGATCAAAGCTTCCGGTCGCGGGGGACAGCCTGGAATGTACACGTCAACCGGCAGGTGCTGGTCAATCCCTTGAACCACGGCATATGTATTAAAGATACCCCCCGATGATGCACACGCACCCATGGCAATGACCCACTTGGGTTCAACCATCTGTTCGTAAATTCGCAAAACAGGAGGAAGCATCTTCTTGGTAACGGTTCCAGCTACAATCATCAAATCAGCCTGTCTGGGGGACGGTCTGAATACCTCCTGACCAAACCTGGCCATGTCATACCGTGCAGACGCAGCCACAATCATCTCAATGGCGCAGCATGCCAGACCAAAGCCCGCAGGCCACAGGGAAGACCTCCTGCCCCAATTGATGAACTTTTCCACAGTAGTTGTAATGATATTGTTTCCCAGATGAGCTTCTATTCCCATTCTAAGGCTCCTTTTTTCCACACGTAGATAAGACCCACGAACAATATGACGATGAATATCCCCATCTCAATGAATCCGAACACCTTAAGATCCTTGAATATAACGGCCCAGGGATAGAGAAACACAGCTTCAATATCAAAGATGATGAAAAGCATTGCGACAATAAAAAACTTTACGGAGAATCTTTTTCTGGCACTTCCTATTGGATCAACCCCGCATTCATATGTCATGAGTTTCTCGCGGCTTGGCTTCTTTGTGCCTACTATTGATGATAAGGCTATAGTGACCACGGCAAAGCCTATGGCTACAGCTAAAAAAACGACAATGGGAAAATAATCACTTGGCATGTGGATCTACTCCTTGTGAAGGTGTGGGTGTACCCACATTATGGGTTTTTGTATTTTGAAGGATGTAAAAACAAAGAGAGATGGCATTGTATTAAATACGGAGATTAACGGAACAGGTTCCGTCTTGGACAATAAAATACCTACTTAGACAAAGCAGGTTCTAGGAAGCAAAATAGTGTCTGAACGAAAACTGTTTTTTTCGCCAATCTCTGCGTCAGATAAAAATTTTGATCCTCAAAATATTCAATATATTCCTGCGGTTAAAATTTTGATCTTCCTTGACCTTGACGAAAAATCCTAGTTTTCGTTCAAACACAAAATAGCTGAAAAACTGAATGATCATTCAGCAGATTTTTCTAACATAACGAGAGTTCATTGTCAAGGGTTTTTTCGTTCTGAGATCTTGTGTTACTCAGCAGAAAGGGTGTGTGTTATAGATTCTTCAAATTCTCTGTATACGGTTGTTTTGCAACACCCTTTTCAGTGATGATTGCCGCAACGAGTTCATTGGGGGTCACATCAAAGGCTGGATTAATTACATTAACGTCTTTCGGGGCAATACTGATTCCTTCCAAATGGGTTATCTCTCTCCCGTCCCTTTCTTCTATGGGGATCTCTTCACCGCTCATGATGGAGAGGTCCAGGGTGGATATGGGGGCAGCCACATAAAAGGGAATATTGTGTTCCTTTGCCAACACTGCGGTCATATACGTGCCTATCTTGTTTGCCACGTCTCCGTTTCCGGCGATCCTGTCCGCGCCAACAATGACCAGATCGATCATCCCCTTCTTCATACAATACCCGGCCATATTATCCGTTATGAGGGTTACGGGAATTTTGTCTTTCATCAACTCCCATGTGGTCAACCGTGCTCCCTGGAGAAAAGGGCGGGTCTCGTCGGCAAAGACTCTGATCTTCTTCCCTTGGTCCCTTGCCGCCCGAATAACACCCAATGCAGTGCCGAAACCTGCTGTAGCTAAAGCCCCTGCATTGCAATGGGTGAGGATCGTACTATTCTCTTTGATGAGATCCCTTCCGTTGATTCCCATCCGGCGATTGATACAGATATCATCTTCATACATTTTAATGGCCTCTTCTTCCAGAAGCTCTTTCAATCCGTTTAAATCGAGGTCATTGTATTCTTCAGCAATGGTCATCATCCTCTTCACGGCCCAGACCAGATTCACGGCCGTAGGACGGGTCTTTGCCAATGTATTGCATATATTGCG
>JAXHSZ010000549.1:0-2230 GCA_034190725.1 Thermodesulfobacteriota bacterium | reverse complement strand
TTTCTTGACTAATAGAAGGAGTTATTCATTAATATATAAAGGCAACAGGATATTTGGATTCGATAATTACAGATTCTGGCATTATCATCCAGTAGAGGAGCCCAATACCCACGTATCTTGTAAGGAACCATCTGCCTCTTTTACCATTCAAGAAATCAGAAAAGCCATCGAAATCAAGAAACGAAATCATACCATAACAGACTTCTAAAAGATGGTCAAACATGATCTTTAAGAAAAGAAATCTTGTCCAAAAATGAAGATTTTCGACCTGTGCGGTTAATCAGAGCTGCGGTAAGCGCTGGCTGCTTGCTTCGTTTGCTTCTTATACGCAAGAGTCTGGCAAGCATCCGGATAGACATACAAAGCTGCAATCCAGTTATAATTAAATTGATCGATTCTTTCCTACTGCGAAGTTGTATCTTTGCTTCAGGGTTATACATGAAAGAAACATGTTGTGAGCTTCAAGTTTCTTAGGAGATTATCTTTTATCTTGACAGCAATAAAGTGTGTATATTTCATAAATATGATACACATTTAACCTCTTCTTCTTCCTTGACCTTGTAAAAAAACTCATTTCCGGATTGACACGAGATCAATGATTTTAGTCGACTCTTCTGTGTGGATCGATTATTTCAACGGCAATCCCACATGACAGACGGATCTACTGGATTATTATCTATCCAATGTTCCAATTATCATGGGGGATTTAATCCTCACAGAAGTCCTTCAAGGTTTTAAGTCTGATAATGATTTCCAAACAGCAAAATCTTTTCTGAGTGTTCTCCCTTTTCATCAAATGGATGGATACAATATCGCTGTTCAAAGCGCCCACAATTACCGGAAACTTCGAAAAGCCGGTATTGCCGTATGAAAAACAATTGATGTGATCATTGCAACATTCTGTATTGTTGAAGGATTCACCTTGCTTCATGATGATCGTGACTTTGATCCTATTGCATCCCATTTGCCGTTAGAAATATCCACTTCCCGGTAGTGCCGCTCCTCCACCATTCTTCAGAAGCGTCCATCGAATACTCGAACTTTTTCCTCGTTGTGGAGTAACCTCATTCCATTATCATGGAGATTTCAGGATCGATCCTAATGAGAGCTTCAGTGAGCTGTATTCAACCGGTTTCCGGCCCCATAAATAAACAAATATTGCGGCTCATTCCCCTGGTTTGCATTGAAGAGTATCCAAAATAATTATACCTTTACTCAATGATGTTGTGTATTATATGATGAATATGAATGATTGACCAAACAGGACTAAAGAGAACTGAGGGCTGTCTCTGTTCTCAAACGGACGAAGGTGAAAGATGCGCACAGGAATTGCTAATCTTCCGTTGCACGGTGGTCGTGCGCCGCGATGGTTGTTTGAACGCATGGTGAAACTGGCACGGGTCATCACACTGGCCATGGTTGAAGAATTTGGCCCTGTGTTTTTCTTGCATAGAATATCCGATCCTTTCTGGTTTCAGGCGTTTGGTTGTATACTGGGTTTTGACTGGCATTCAAGCGGTCTCACCACTACCACATGTGGAGCCATAAAGGAAGGGCTCAAGGGTCTTGAGAGGGACAGTGGTCTCATCATAGCTGGTGGGAAAGGTGCTGTTTCTCGTAAAACCCCTCAGGAACTGGAAAATGCAGGACAGCATATGAATGTTGAACCGGCGGGACTGATTCAAAATAGCCGTCTGGTGGCCAAGGTGGACAGTGCGGCGGTACAGGATGGGTATCAACTGTATCATCATGTTTTCATTTGTACGCAGGATGGGGAGTGGTCGGTTATCCAGCAAGGAATGAACACAGTGAATGGACAGGCTCGTCGTTATCACTGGCTTTCTTCGGAGATTGAAAATATTGTGTGCGAGCCGCATAAGGCAGTTTGCTGTGATGAACGTGGGCTCAGCTTGAATTTGGTAGCAAAGGAAGGAGAGGCCAATCGGGAAGCAACCGCAGAAATTACAGGGCTGGGGCCTGACAGGATTGTGTCGGAACTCAATCATTTGAAAAATCTCAACTTGCCGGATGATCACCGTGTTTTAATCAGAGACATAGCGCCTGAACGTCTCTACAGGACATTCGTTTCCACGTATGAGCAAGCACCAAATGACTTTGAGGAGCTATTGGGTATAAAAGGTGTTGGCCCAAAGTCCTTGCGTGCCCTTTCTCTTGTGGCAGAACTCATATATGGCGCTCCTGTAAGCTTCCGTGATCCGGCCCGCTATAG
>JAXHSZ010000548.1:0-2587 GCA_034190725.1 Thermodesulfobacteriota bacterium | reverse complement strand
TACAGTTGATGCGTTTCATCAACATGTCATATTGCCAAAATTGTGCACAGAGCTTTATGCATCACACTAGTGTCCATCTATACATACAGACCTCGTAAATGCATTTTAAAATGATCCGTTTCTTTAGACAATCACATTGTTTTACCAGGGTAAAATCTCCTCCTAACCTCCCCTTTTTGTACTCACTTCAGTGGGCAGGCCTGACCCATCCGGAGATGGGGACAAAACGATTCTTTTCCACGTCAGCCTTATAAAACTTACCACAATCATTGGCTTTTCGTCTATTGGGCCCAAAACTTATCGGACCGGAAAGGCCCCTAGTATCAAAATCCTTTATCTTTTCAAATCCTGCAACCAGGGTTTCATGATTCAAGTCTTTGCCGGCCTTTTTAGCACCCTCGGTAAAAATCATTGCTCCAAGCCAACCTTTAGAGTGATACCTGTGGGACCCAAAATTCTCAACATAATTTGGCTCTTTTGATTCCGGATGATACCGTAATGTGATCTCTCTCATTTTGGCTATTTCCGGCTCATTATCATACCATGATGCAACACAACTGATCCCATACAAATTTCTTGCAGCTTCTCTTACGACTCTCACAGTATCCTCCCCCATGAGATGAAGAGAAGAGATAACAACAGGGGAGTAACCGAACTTTCTGGAATCTCTAAACAAGGCAAAGAACCCAGGGCCGCCTGAAAGGGCAATAATGTGATTGATTTTCTTTTTCTTTAGCCTCATTACCTGAGGTGTTACATCCATATCCCCTAGATTGTGAACCTCCTGGGTTAAGAGTTCCAGTCCGTAATGTTTAACACTCTCCTCTAATTGCTCCAAACCGGACTTTGCGGTTTCAACATCCACATAAACGTAAGCCAGCCTCAATTTTTCTTTGATCGTATTCTTTGCAATATACTCAACAATCATTTTTATCTCATCTATATTGTCGTTCGTTGGCTGGAAACTATACCTCTTCAAGGGCCTCGTCACATGATGAGACCAGGCAGCAGCTATAACAGGCACCTTATCATTTTCAATACGATCGTAAAGAGCTTTATGCTGCCCACTTCCGCCCATGCCGAGGATAGCCAGCACCCTATCTTTGTAAACGAGTTTCTTGTAGGCAGCTATGGCTGCAGGTATTGTAAAACGGTCATCCTCTATTATCAATTTTACTTTTCTGCTGTGAATACCCCCTTGCTCGTTTATATGACGAAAGTAGTTTTTAAACGCCTCTTGGTATGGCAACAACGTACTTGCACCGGGGCCTGTCATCGCAATTACGACACCAACTTTTATGGTGTCATCCGTAACACCTCTGACAGGTTGAGAATGTGCATACTTGTCTCCGAAGAGAGTCACAAACAAAAAGAATATCAGACAGGTGGTTAATGGAGTAAAATCTTTCCCCAAAAGTAACCTTTTCATAGCTATGTCCTCCTTTCTTAAGATAAAAAGGAAAAAATTATGTCAAGGGTTTGTAAAGGAATCGCTGATGAATATGGACACTCAGATTCAAGTGTGATTTGTGTAATTGAAACCTTTATTCAGTGTCTATCAAGAAATGAGATATTTTTTGTAAGGTTAAGGAAGACGAAGATCTTAAATTTCTGCCTCTCAGTTTGAAGAAGGCCTCCTCCAATCACTTATGGGTACCAGAGTCTCGCTCTCAGGATCAGCCTTGAAAAGCATACAATAGTCCAGAGCTTTATGATCCGTTGCGCTGAAGTCAATCGGTCCGCAAATACCTTTTGTGTCAAGGCTGTGTATCGTCTCCAAGGCGTTTACAAGAGTTTCGTTGTTCAGATCCTTTCCAGCTCGATGAATGCCCTCATACAGTATGGTAGCCATAATCCACCCAACAGTATAGTTCTTACTTCTATATGGCCTTTCAGTTCCGGGGTGATACTTGAGTGTTATCTTTCTTACCCTGGACATGCCGAAGCTATCATCATACCATGAAGCAAAAGAGTGTGCGCCTGCAAAACTTTCGGATGCTTTGCCTGCTATCCTGATTGTATCTTCAGTGCAATTTGGGAAGGTTCCGAATACCGGAACTTTTAAACCATATTTTCCAATATCTCGAAGAAGTCGCGCCGTCACAGGGATAGCATGATGGACAATCATACAATTCACTCTGTTCCTTTTCATCGACAATATCTGAGAGACTGCTTCCATCGCGCTTGCAGGGAGAATCTCTGTATAGAGTTTTAGCCCATAAAACCCTGCCCATTTCTGAGCGGATGCCTTGACGACTTTACCGGATTCGCGGTCTGCGGTAACAAAGCCGACTTTTGGACTATGCATTTTGAGGTCATTCATTATATGCGCAAACACCACTCCAATTTCATCATCATAAAAATCATGGGGGAGGAAGAGATATCTTTTGAACGGCTTTATTCCTGATTCTTCAGGAACAACAGGCACAGTTGGGATCTTCAGTCTTTGAATCTGGTTGTACAGTGCTTTGGTCTCACCAATGGAAACAGGTCCCAATAGAGCCAAAACCTTATCTTTATAAACGAGTTTCTTAAATGCAGCCACTCCGGCAGGAATGGAATAACGGTCATCCTCCATGAGCAGTTT
>JAXHSZ010000547.1:0-3232 GCA_034190725.1 Thermodesulfobacteriota bacterium | reverse complement strand
GAATTTTTAAAAGCAGTAAAGGAGACGGCTGCAGCTGTAAAGTTTTCAGCATAGCGCATAAATTCTGATTCAAGGGCTGAGCATGACACCAGGAAAACTCGGTCGCCATGACGGGAAAAGGTCAACCGTGCCATGTAACTTTTCGAGTCCTGTTCAGATGTTAACAACAATTCTTCAATCGCACGCATAGAATAATGACCCTTTCTGCGCATAAGGAGATTAAAGTAATCCTTATTGTTTTGCAGAAAAAGATTAACATAGTCATAGAGGGCCATTTCCATGCTCAAACGCATGTAGCCCACTTCAATCTTGGCTTCACCTTTTTCTCTCTCCGGAGCCATTTGCCTGGCAAGAGGTATCAGTTGCTGGGTATCCTGCTGTAGGGTTTCAGGTTCTATAGATATGGGAGTATCGCGCCAGTCATTGTTGGGTATCAGTATATTAAAGGAAAGATCCTCACGTTCATAGGGCTTGTAAGTAAAGTTGGAGTAAGATTGACGAATCTTTTGATTACTGGGCATTTTGTTTTTCTGGAACATACGAAGGAATTCAAGTGAATCGCTGGCAAGAACGTCCGGAATCATAGCCAAAACCAACAGGGCGACAATTCCAACCGAAAAGTTTATATGCCATCGGTACAATGGCTTTATCAAGGATAACATACCCATATCTCCTTTCATGAACTTAAAACTCATTGTTCAAAAACTGCAGCTCGCGCTCCCGGGGGCCCAGGCAGGTCTCTCTTCCTTAGGGGGTGCGGTAATAGGCAACCAACACCAGGATGAGGAGGGCGTCATAGCGCTTCTGTTCCATCCATTTGATGGGCCGGGTGTGACGCTCCATCGATGCTTTGTTGGGAATCGCCCTCCTCATCCTGGGGCGTTATGCAGAGGAATTTTGATCCCTGAGGATTGGTTTCAACCGTTCAATTTGCTTTGCTTCAGGGCTGTTCATAGCATGCCAGAGATCCCAATCCTGTTGCAAACCCAGCCAGAAATCTGCAGACATACCCAAAACACGAGACAGCCGCAATGCAGTATTCGGAGTTACTGAACGTCTTCCTTTAATAATTTCGTTAAGTCGAGGGTAAGATACGCCCAGACAGCGAGCAAGTTCTGCCTGTGTCATGTCAAGCGGCTTAACAAACTCCTCGAAAAGCATCTCCCCTGGATGTGTTGGGGGACGATTTCTAGGCAGCCGCCGCCCGACAAAATCATCAGTGATAATCTGTGATTTCGATATCATATGCATGACCTTCTTCCCATGTAAAACAAATTCGATATTGCTGATTAATGCGGATACTGTATCGATTCTCTCGATCACCTTTAAGGCGCTCAAGTCGATTCCCTGGAGGAACTTGAAGTTCATTGAGTTCTCTAACCCGGTTTATTTGATCCAACTTTCGGCGGGCAATCGGCCAAATGGATTGTGGACAGCATCTTCGAGCTGCATGAGATTCCACGCTGTCAAAAATATCCTCTGTACCAGCAGACTTAAAAGATCTTATCATGATTTATATTATAATGAGGTCCATTATAGATGTCAATCAACTAAAAAAACAACTTTGGAAAAAAGAAAATCGACATTGATAATCAATGAATAGAAGCAGATCTCTATGACCTGTTTGTTATGAATAATGCCCAGTGGTTTGCCGGAGTTTAGCAGAATGCCAATCGGGATAGGGAGGAGCCTCGCGACTTCCCTCCTCCCACACCACTTGGGATACGGTTCACATACCAAGGCGGTTCAGTTGAAATGGTCATTTGATAAATAGTCTCGACACACCAAGTGAAGCAAAATATTCGGCTGTAAGTTCTAACTCTAATGCCAGACTTCGACTTAACCGCCAAAGCCCATGTGCTGATTTCGCCATGTTCCATGCAAGGTCACGACTCACTCATCATTTGTGAAGCTCTTTGAATCCTCGTCTCTCCCATTGTTTCCAGAGGTAACAGCGCAGTTTCAATCGATTTAAGAACTTCTCAAGCTATGTCCTCTACCCAGGTGCAACCTCCTCTCAGGTACTTCTGCTCATGTCTTACGGCCTGGTGCGCATTCCTCTGCGGCCGAAACCCATACTTTGAGTCCTCGATTTCCACTGTGATTCTTGCCATAACGGATTCCTCCAATTATCGATGTATGTGTATTATATACGGATATCATTTGGCCTTATAATTTTGTTTTTCACATAACGCCAGGATGAGGAGGGCGCATCTGTTCCATCCGTTTGATGGGTTGGGTGTGGTGTTCCCTCGGTGCTTTATTGGGGATCACCCTCCTCATTCTGGCGATTGTCCTCCGACAGGAGGCCTGTTGCACTCTTTAGTGGTATGGCTTTAGACGTGTTCATCTGAAAGCGCAATGTTGTATTTTCAGACCAACTCGTTGAATCGTTCTAGAGATAGACGTGCTTGTTTTAGAATATGGGAAAGGGTTGACCGTTTGATTGGACGGTGAGCCGGAATGGTGATTTTTAAAACTTCATTTCGAATGTTTTTCTGGAGCCGAATGTGACTGCCCTTTTAACGAACGACAACCCAACCATCCCTTTGCAGAGCTTTTATGACCTTCTCATACCCCAAACTTGGTACTTTCATCATACGGCAATCTCCGTGATTTCGGTACCAGGGGAAAGAGTCATGTCATCCTCAACCGGTTCGAGATATAACTCAATAGCTTCTTTAATATTTGCGAGGGCTTCTTCTTTTGTATCCCCTTCGCTAATACAGCCCGGAAGACTTAGTACGTATACTGTGAAACCACCTTCATCACTTGGTTCAAAAAAAACTTTTAATTTCATCTTTAATTTCCTCTCAATTTTCAAAATATCATCACAAATCAGCCGCCGATGAACGAGGTCGGCTGCATTTTTTTGATAGATATGTTCTAATTTTCAAGTTCCAAGAGAATAATTTCTGTCGTTCTTTTTGGAAATGTTATACTTTCAGGATTTTTTTTACCTGCAAGAATTCTGAAAAAAACTATTCTTTTCCCATCAGGTCCCCATGAAGAATCGCCGCATATGGTTTGATAACCTGTATATCCGTTACTTCCGGGCACATTGAAATATGTTAATCTCTTTTTTCCTGTCCCATCGGCATTCATAATCGATAATTCATTTCCTATATCGCCGCGTTTTTCTTTTACCCATTTTTGGGTTATCCAGACAATTTTCTTTCCATCCGGAGAGTAATGTGCGTGTTCATCCCAATATCTTCCAGAAAAAGTCAGC
>JAXHSZ010000546.1:0-6970 GCA_034190725.1 Thermodesulfobacteriota bacterium | reverse complement strand
TTTATGTGAGATTTCCCTATTTGTACGTAATGATGGATTATTCCGCATCGAGACCGGTTTCTTTGATCTTATTTAATAATGTCTTGTAACTTATCTTCAGGATTTGTGCTGCCTGCCTGCGATTCCAGTGTGTATATTCCAGAGTCTTTTCAATTGCCACTTTTTCCGCTTTGGCAGCGGCCTTTCTTCCGATCTCTTTCAAAGAATAATCCTCAATCCCATGGGGTAAATATTCTAGGTCTGTTTTTTTCTCTTCTTTCCTGATTTCTCTGAGATTCAGTTCTCGTATTACTAAATCTTCATCATCAAGGACAACGAATTTCTTTATAACATTCTCCAGCTCTCTTACATTGCCCGGCCAATCGTATTCCATCAGTAATTTAAGAGTTTTTTTGGACAATTCTTTGACGCTCTTATTATAAATTTGACTATACTTTGCAAAGAAATGGTTTATCAAAATAGGAGTTTCTTCTTTCCTCTCTCTCAAAGGGGGTATCCTTATCCTTACGACATTTAGTCTATAAAAAAGGTCCTCACGAAAAGTTCCTCTCCTTATACCATCTTCAAGATTCTGGTTTGTAGCGGCCATAATACGTATATCTACTTCTACTTCGTTTTTCCCCCCCAGGCGAAAAAATTTTCCTTCCTGGAGGACTCCTAACAGCTTTGCCTGCAAGGGAAGGGGCATATCCCCAATCTCATCTAAGAACAAAGTTCCTTTATGTGCAAATTCGAATCTGCCGGGTTTACTGTTATATGCTCCGGTAAAGGCTCCTTTTTCATATCCAAACAGCTCACTCTCTAAGAGTTCACCAGGGATAGCGACACAATTGACCTTTACCAGTGGTCTGTCTTTTCTCAGGGAATGAAGGTGAACGGCATTTGCAACGAGTTCTTTACCAGTTCCACTTTCGCCTACTATGAGAACAGGAACATCAGTGTCCGATATAAGTTTAATTGTCTTGCCGATGGCCTCCATCTGTTCACTATTTCCAAACAACAGTCCATCACCTACCTGGCCTCGTTTATGATATGGCGGAGGATCTTTTTCCCAGCTAACAACCCTTTCCGCAGTCAATCTCTCTAAAAACATCATATCCTCCTAAGTAATGACCATATATATAAATAGCTACTTTCTGTGTCAGACTGAATTTGTATCCTAAAATGCCGAACTTAAAGAAATTCTAAAGGGAAAACACTTTCGAGTTTTGAAATCTACGGAGTTAATACGAAAGCAAATATTATGCCATCCTTGAATATTCTGAATCAATTGCATCACAATAAATAGAAATGCTTGAGTTATTGTACGTTGAGAGGCATTAATTGAGGAGGAACTGTTCAGGAAAAAAATGAATGGAATGAAATAGTTTAGACAAATTGGGAAATTTTTTTTCCTAAATAGGAATTTTTTTTCCTAAATAGGATAGACATTTTCCCTCAGTCGGAGTCCTGTTTCATCTTCTTTATCTTATAGAGTAGCGCCTTATAACTAATCCCCAGTTGCTCGGCGGCCTTTTTTCTGTTCCAATTTGTTTGTCGTAACGCCTTCATGATCATCTCTTTTTCAACCTCTAAAGCCGCTCTCTTACTGATATTTTTCAAAGGAATCGACGAGGTGGCGTTACCTGATGAAGCTGTATCAGAAGACACATCATATGTTTCACGCTTTCTCCCGATAGTGACCTCCTCTAAAATCTGATTTTCATCTTCCAGAATGACGAATCTTTTAATTACATTCTCCAACTCTCTCACGTTGCCTGGCCAATCATACTCCATTAAAGAATTCATCAACTTTCTTGGAATGGAATCTACTTTTCTATTGTATCTTTTGTTGTACCTGTCTAAGAAAGTCTCGCTGAGGATCGGAATGTCTTCTTTGCGTTCCCGCAAAGGAGGAACGAGTATATTCACAACGTTTAAACGATAGAATAAATCCTCTCTAAAGGTTTTATCCTTCACAGCAGATTCTAGATCTTTGTTTGTAGCGGTCAATACTCTCACATTTACTTGAGTCTCCTCACGGGCACCTAATCGTGTAAATGTTCCATCTTGTAAAACCTGAAGAATCTTTGCCTGTAACGCAGGACTCATTTCTCCTATCTCATCCAAAAATATTGTCCCTTGGTGGGCCACTCCAAATCTTCCTGGCTTCGCCATAATAGCACCTGTAAAGGCACCTTTCTCATATCCAAAAAGCTCACTTTCAAGGAGTTCTCCTGGTATCGCTGCGCAATTCACCTTTGCAAATGCCTTATCACTTCTAAGTGAGTTGGAATGAATGGATCGAGCCACAACCTCTTTGCCTACTCCACTCTCACCCTGGACTAAGACGGTTACATCAGTGTCAGCTATCTGTTCTATGATTCTCCTAATATCGTCCATCTTATCACTGATACTGATGAAGTATTCTCCTCTCCTTCTCTCCTCGTCCAGTTGTTTCTTTAAGTCGTTTACTTCTTCAACCAACTTTCTTTTTTCCAATACATTATTAATGCACAGTTCCAACTCCTCGTCTTCGAAGGGCTTCGTTATGTAATCAGAAGCTCCAAGTTTCATCGCCTTTACAACGTGACTCGCCTGTCCAAGAGCGGAAAGCATAATAACAGGAACCTCGTTTCCTGATTCCCTGATTTTCTTCAGAGTCTTGAAACCATCCATATCCGGCATCATTATATCTAATATGATTACAGAGCACGGAAGCCCTTTCTTGATGTAGTTGAGTGCATCCGCGCCATTCATAACTGACGCTACATCGTACCCTTTCAGTGAAAGTGTGGTCTCCAAATAAGTACACATGCTTTCTTCATCATCAACAACTAGAATGGGGATATTTTTTTTCATTGTCTGTTCCTCGGTTTAGAGTCTCAAGTACATAAAGAATTGGTTTTTGTTCACGGATTCAGGATTCACATGTTTCAGGTTCAAGTAAGGATGCAGTGACAACTCAGGACTGTATGTATGGTGAGTAACTTGGGATATAAAAAAGCTTCGATCTTGATTGAGAACTATATTCCATATTTATTCTTTTCCTGACACCTGAAACTGAGATTGGAGTCTTTGAGATGATACATTTTTATCACATAAACACGTCAGTGATAAGATCTGTGAAGGTTACAAAAATCAGTACGGAGGAATAAAGTCTAGTTTAATCAGAGCTTATTCCGGCTTAAATGAATTATCGGTAATTGGTAGAGTAAACATGAATGTACTGCCTTTACCAGGATCACTCTCCACATGAATATTTCCACCGTGAGCCTCAATGATCTCTTTGTTTATGGCCAATCCAAGACCTGTTCCTCCTATTTTACGAGTCATCGGATCTTCTAACTGCTGAAAGGGATCGAATATTTTATCATAGTTATCTTTGTCTATCCCTATACCTGTATCACCAACCTCAAATTGAATGAGGTTGCCTTCTATTTTGCCTTTAACAAACACCTTACCACCTTCCCTGTTGAACTTGATTGCATTATCTACAAAATTGGTCACTATCTGTTTTATATGTCTGCTGACACATAAAAAATCAGGAATGTCTTCTGGAAGCTGATTTTCAATGGTAATATTTTTCTTTTGCGCTTCATTTCTTACAGATTCTAATACTTTTTCGGTTATGTTTATTAAATTGACGTTTTCCCTTGGGTGTTTGACTTTTTGAAATTTAAGCTCAGAGTACAGAAGCATATTTGATATAAGCCTGGCTAAACGACTGCCCTCTCTCTTGAGTATTTCTAATGTTTCTCTCTCCTTTTCGTCTGCTTGTTCCCTTCTCATCTGTGTCAAGAGATCAATAGAAGTTAAAATTAGCGACAATGGGGTCCTTAACTCATGGGAGATGATAGCTAAAAAGTCATCCTTTAGTTTGTCAATCCGGCGATAAGCAATCAACTCTTTCTCTAACTTACTCCTTTCAAGAGCCTGTGAAACTGCAGTGGATAATTCTACATAGGAAAAAGGTTTCGTTAAAAACCCATGAAATCCCATCTTTAGAGCATCAATAGCTGTGTGCAATGTTCCATGCCCTGTTATGACTACTCCTACTAGCTCGGGATCATATTTCCTGATAGCTCTGAATATTTCCATCCCATTGAGACCCGGCATCATTATATCTGTTATTAATAAATCGAAATGGTCTTCTTTTGCCATATCTATCGCTGTGAGTCCATTATTGATGCCTTTGACTCTGTATCCTTCACTTTCAAGAATTTGTACACAAAGATACACTATTTCTTCATCGTCATCCACTACAAGGATTTTTTCTCCAGGCATAAAAAAGACTCCTTAATTAATACGTGTACCATGAAGACTCTTTATTATAGGCAAAATAAAACTGAAGGTACTCCCTCTATTCTCCCTTGACTCTACCCAAATCCTCCCTTTATGAGCTTCAATTATCTTTTTGCAAATGGCCAGGCCCAAACCAGTGCCACCTCTATTCTTTATTCTTCTGCCAACAATGAATTCATCAAAAATAACTTCTATATCATCCTGGGATATCCCTGGTCCATAGTCAACTACTGAAACTTCTACAGCATCTGGTGAGACACGTTTTGCTTTTATCTCCACTGTCCCATCTTCAGGACTGAATTTTATTGCATTTTCTACAAGATTTACCAGAACCTGTTCTATTTTACTGCTGTCTAAAGGTAACATCGGTAAGTCGAGAGAAAGGTTTTTCTTCAGCTCTATCCTTTTTTTTCTGGCAATGTATCTCAACTGTCTGATTCCATTTTCTATACAGTTGTTAATATTTGTTTCTTTAAAGTCAAAGTCCATTCTGCCAGATTCTATTTTAGATAGTTCCAAAACTTCGCTGGCAAAATCACTCAAGCGCTTGCCGCTCTTGCTGCATTCTTTTAGAATCTTCCTTTGGAATTCATTGAGTGGCCCTGCCTCCTCAGTCAACAACATCCTGTTGTAGCCATTGATTAAAGTCAAAGGAGTTCTGAGCTCATGTGCTGCCATTGCGAGAAAATTGGATTTCAACCGATCTAGCTCCTTCCTTGGAGTGATATCTCTGACAATGCCTTGAATGGCCTTATTTCCTTCATAATCTATAATGGCCGTACTGATCTCTACCTCTATCTGTGTACCATCTTTTCGAACTGCTGTTAATTCGTAATGGGAAGGTAATTTTTTATCCTCAGATGCCCCCTTCATCCTCTGAAAAAAGAGACCCAGCTCGTCATCCATTAAAATCGCATTCAGGCTGTATTCTGATAGCTCTTCTGCTGAATAGCCCATCATGTCCTGGAATTTTCTATTGGTGAATTTGAAAGTCTCATTTTCTACAATAAATATCCCGTCGTTGGCACTTTTTACTAATGCCCTATATTTTCCCTCAAAGGATTTTACTTTTTCAGTTTCATCTTCTACTTTCTTTTCAAGTGTCTCGTTCATATGTTGCAAAGAGTCGAAAAAACCAGCACTGGTCAATGATGTGGCGGCAAGATCAGAGATCACATTGAGAACCTCCAGATCATTTTCAGAAAATGCTTCGGTTCTTGAATGGCTGAGGTTAAATACGCCAATAACTCCGTTCTTATCAGTAATAGGCACACAGAGAAGCGATTTAATATTTATTTCAGAATCAAGTATATTAATAAAAGACTTCTCTTCTCCAGTGTTCCTAATGAGAAGGGACTTACCTTCTTTTGCAACTATTCCGGCAATGCCCTTCCCGACTTCAAATGGCTTTCTCCTATAGCTTTCGTTACCATAGTAACTCCCTCGGTTGTCTTGTTTACCTTTTGCAGCTTTAACTACCAACTTATTTGAATCTTTATCGAGCAACATTAAAGAGCAGTTCTCAGCTTCTATCTCATCGATTACCACATCTACTATAGCGAGATAGACCATAGAAAGATCCGGAAGGTGTTTCAACGAATCGATAACCCGACGAATGATAAAAAAATCCCTCGCTTTATTCTGGTTAAGCGTGTCGGTCTTTTCTGCATCCTCTTGCACCGAGTCCTGCTCAATTAAGGCATTTCTCAATCTGTCTTCAACATTCCTTTTTGATGACATGCCGTTTTCCCCTTCAGGATCGTAATCACTCATCGAAAAAAATATAGCACAACCTCATCCTCATTTTGTCTCTCTAGATTTCGAAGTATTCATACTTCCCCTTCTAATACTGTTGAATTAAGGGATATATTTTCAGCTCTTATTTATTTCACGACTCCAATTTTAAAAATACCTCCCTCTTGATAGGAAGGTGAGGAGGGAGTGAAAAACGGCTGAACAGTAAAGGTACTTCTGTTTTTTTTATCACAAAGCCTGTTTCTCCTTTCCCCAATCCCTCCTGCCAGGGAAGGGAGGACTTCTTTCTAGGTATGGCTATTCTCTTGAGTCAACAGCATTGCCCCTCCCCCTCAAAAACCATGTTTACATCGAGTCTTGCATGTTCCTCTTTTCTGATTATTACTTCATAAAGTCAATCAGGTCTTCGATTGATTCTATCAATCCTATGAACCAAGTCTTCCATCTCTCCATCGATTCTAATCTTCCCGAGTGCCCATATCTCCTTTATAACTCATTATATTTGGTAGGTATTGTGGATCACATTACATTCGGAAAGATGGAGTGTGAGAGGAACAGGATTCGTTGTTGAGAGATCTTGAAAGAGCAAAATGTACCCATGGACACATCTTTGGAAAATTATCTATATGTATGTATCATTTATCATAGACAAAGTAATTCTTCAAGAAAAAATATTGTCCTAAGGGAAAATATTTTTCCTAAATGTGTAATCAATTACACAATTTAGGAAATGAATTACATCTTTTCTCAGTATCATTTCGAGCTTGAATAAGACAAATGTACTTTTTATTTCTTTTAATATCAATTGGTTAAAGCTTGCATCGAATTTTCTGCTAAAGGTTGGTCTGGAAATTGCTAATATTTACAGAATACAGAATAAAAGCAAAAAGGAATAGCATAATACCCATAATGTTTTCATAAGTTAGCTAAG
>JAXHSZ010000545.1:0-21529 GCA_034190725.1 Thermodesulfobacteriota bacterium | reverse complement strand
GTGAATAACTGTTTCATAGTGCTCAAAGTAATACCTTTCTTTTTTGTCCGAGAGGAGGAAAACAGAAGTGGCCAGAGGAAGAATTGATATTATTGAAGACTATTGTAAGGGTTGTCAGCTCTGTGTGGAGTTTTGTCCCAAGGAGTGTATAGAAGTTTCCACGGACAGGTTGAATCCAAATGGATTTCTATTGCCCATATTTGTAAATGAAGAGGAATGCACCGGATGTGGGATCTGTGGTTGGATGTGTCCAGAGTGTACCATAGATGTGTATAAATATATTGAAAACTAGACGAAAATCCTGAAAAAGAGGAAAATGGTCAGATAACTCATTAAAAGAGGAAATTACTATGGGAGAAAGGATTCTTGTTTCTGGGAATAATGCCGTGGCCAGGGGAGCGATTCAGGCCGGCTGCAAGTACTTTTTCGGTTATCCCATCACCCCACAGAGCGAAATTCCGGAATACATGTCACAGGAATTACCGAAAATAGGCGGGGTCTTTGTGCAATCCGAGAGTGAAAGCGGTTCCATCTATATGGTTTATGGAGGAGGGCTGACAGGTGAAAGGGTAATGACTTCTACATCCAGTCCCGGTTTGAGCCTTATGGCAGAAGGGATCTCCTATCTGGCGGAGATGGAAGTTCCTGCTGTTATTGTTGATGTGGTGCGTATGGGCCCTGGTATCGGGACAGGAGGGCAGGGAGGGCAAACGGATTACCTTCAGGTCACGAAAGGATGCGGACATGGAGGATACCATGCTATTGTTTTGGCTCCGGCATCCTGTCAGGAGATATTTGACCATATGCAGCTCGCCTTCTATCTCGCAGATAAATACAGAACGCCTGTCCTGGTTGTAACTGATTTCATTCTCGGCCAGTCGGAGGAACCCATAGAGATAAGGACCCTGGATTTCGATCCCCTCCCAGAAAAGGATTGGGCATTGACAGGTAAGGACAAGAAAGGTGGGAATAGGGTCTGTAATATAGCGGCCTTTTTCGCTTATCTTGGAGTAGTAAACTACCATATGAAACAGATTGAGAAGTATAATGAGATAAAGAAGAACGAAGTAAGATACGATACATATTTGACTGAAGATTGCGATCTCCTGCTCATCGCTTATGGGTCTTCGGCAAGAATTGCCAGAGGTGCTGTTGAGATGGGAAGGGCAAAAGGACTCAAATTGGGTTTGCTCCGTCCCATAAGCCTGTGGCCGTTTCCCAAGGATGCGGTCTCTCAAAAGGCATCGAAAGCCGGCAAGGTTTTGGTTGTGGAAGACAGTCAGGGGCAATTGATAGAAGATGTTGAGGCGTCTATAAAGGCTCCCATTCCCATTCACCTGTTGGGTATGTGGGCAAGGCACAATTATGGGGGTGGCGGAATCATCCATCCTGAAAGAATCATTGAAGAGGTGGAAAAGATAAATGGAAAATAGCCCAGTAAAAGAAAAGAAGATTACAGGAAGGCCCGCATTGAGAACCATCATGCCCGGAATGTACTGTCCTGGATGTCATTATGGTATTATCACCAGGGCCATGTGCGAGGTCATTGAAGAACTGGGGATCGCGGGAAAAGCCATAGGACTGGCAGGAGTGGGATGCAGTTTTGGGGGTGCGCCTATGACCATAGATGTAGACTGGACCTCATGTCCCCACGGCAGGGCTCCAGCTATGGCTACTGCCATTAAACGAATAAATCCCGATGCATTTGTATTCACTGTGCAAGGAGATGGGGACCTGGGGGCCATCGGGCTTGGGTGTTTTATGAATGCCCTGGTGAGAGGCGAAAAGCTGTCAACCGTCTTTCTCAATAATGCTGTCTATGGAACCACAGGGGGACAGATGGCACCAACTACTCTGTTGGGGATGAAGACCACAACATCCCCGTCGGGAAGGACCTTAGAATCTGCGGGATATCCCTTGCATGTGCCTGAACTCGCGGCCACCATGAAAGGAGTTGCCTATGCTGCCAGGTGCAGTGTGCATACGCCGGCCAATTTTCAAAAGGCAAAGAAATGCTTGAAGAAGGCCTTTAAAAAACAGATAGATGGCATAGGCTACGGGATAGTTGAGTTCGTATCTGCCTGCCCTCCCGGGTGGGGGAGAGGCCCGCTGGAATGTCTTGATTTTATTTCAGAAAGCATGCTCTCTGAGTATCCTTTGGGCGAATTCAAGGATGTAGACAAGGTTGATTGATAGGGATTTGATGAAAATTTTAGTATTGTGTGATTACTCAAGAATATCTTGTAGAGGATGGAATAATGGACTACTATGAATTGATGATTATTGGTACAGGTGGCAGGGGGGTTCTCCTCCTTGGACGTCTACTGGCTGAAGCAGGGATGGAGAAGTACAAGTATGCATTATTTTTCCCAAATTATGCTCCAGCCATGAGGGGTGGAGAGTCGGAATGTACAATAGTACTCTCAGATAATTATGTCAATTCACCTGTTATGTTCAACCCTGATTTTGCTTTGGTCATGACCGGTTCCGCATTGGGGTTAATACAAGACAGAATAAAACCTGGAGGATATTTGATGCTGGACAGCAGTGTCATGTCCGATAAGGTTGAAAGAGAAGATATAAATGTGTTTTATATCCCGGCAACTGAAAAGGCCGTTGCTCTAGGGGGGACACAAGCGGCAAATATGGTTCTTTTGGGAGCATATCTGGAATGCACAAAAGCCCTTCCTCTGAATCTTGTAGAAAAAGCACTCGATAGACGGTTGCAGGATGAATCGAAGAAGTCTATTCTCTCTCTGAATAAAACGGCATTGAATGAGGGGGCGAAATTGATGGCGGATTACAAGGTTTAATCCAACCCCTGAAAGTAAGAAACTGTTTTTTCAAGACCCTCCTGAAGGGATATGTTCGGGTTCCAACCAAGGTCCTTTTTTGCTTTTGACCAGTCCAATACACTGCGAAATTGCTCTCCCTTCTTTGCATCCCCGTGGACTTCTTCTATACTGGATTTGGAAATGGTCCTGATCTCTTTAAAGAGATCGTTTACAGTTGTTTCTGTCCCAGTCCCAATATTGAACTCTCCATTGATATTTGTATTCAAAGAGAGAATATTCGCTCTGGCCACATCCTTCACAAAGACATAGTCGCGAGTCTGCTCCCCTGATCCGTTTATAATGGGTTGTTCTTCTGCCAGCATCTTTTTTGTGAATATGGCTACAACACCTGCTTCACCATGTGGGTCCTGCCTTGGTCCATAAACATTTGCATAACGAAGGGAGACATAATTGAGCCCATAGGTCTCTCGATAGAAAAAGAAATATCTCTCGCAGCAAAATTTGGTAATCCCATAAGGGCTAAGAGGCCTTATGGGATGGTCTTCATCTGCAGGAAAATAGTCTTGTTCGCCATAAAGCGCTCCACCTGTGCATGCAAATATAAACTTCTTTACACCACATTTAACGGAATTCTCCAATAGATTCAGGGTGCCGCCGATGTTCACATCCATATCATAACGAGGGTCTTCAACGGAATTTCTAACGCTCACTTGAGCAGCATGATGGATCACTACTTCCGGTCTTTCATTTTCCATAATCTCATTGACTATTGGCTCCCTGATATCACCTTCATAGAAGACGGTATCAGGATGTAGATTTATCTTCTTTCCTGTGATGAGATTGTCTAAAACAATGACTTCATGTCCATGATCAATCAGTTCATCTGATACGTGAGAACCAATAAAACCAGCTCCACCTGTGACTAGGACCTTCATATTGTGATTCCTCCCATTTTTGCAGTTATAGATCTCCATATATCAAATTACACTATTTTGTCTATCGGAATCCTTGATGATGCTCTTCAATGTACGACTCTTTTCGTACGTTGTCAAGGATCAGGCCGAAAATCAAGTGAAATATAATACATCAGAGATTTTATTAACTCAAATTTCAAACTTCTTTTTTGAAAGTTCATAGAGGATGTAAATGTATGGCTCGCTCTCTGAAAGAGTTATATGACCATGATTTATTGATGTACATCCAGAAATGACTACTTTAGAAGTGTGCAACTCTCTATTTGTTCGTATTATCGGAAATGTGAAGAGTGTTCTTTAGCCCATTTAAGTTGTACATTTTCAGAATTTGTCCTGAACCGCCTTGTTTCTGAAAAGGATATAACAAGAAGGCAGGTTTGCACCGTACTGCTCATGTGTGCTGATTCAGATTCTCTTCCTTTTCTTCGAGGGAGGAGATTTTGAACATTTATGTATGGACAAGAGGTATCAATTATTATTTGTGTATTTCAAATTCTGATATTCCACAGAAGTGGTTTGAACCGGGGCATTACATCCGATCAGAAAATTTATGTGTATGAGGCAAGTATCAGCTTTACGTTACTCTGTTTCACACCTTAATCACTATTGACATAGGGGCTTTTCCGTTGTATCTTTGGTAAGGAGACAAATCAGATTGGGATTTCAGGGATTGTGAGGAGGAGTTGTGTATGGACAATTCCAGTTTTCAACAACTCGAGGCGAGTGCCCTTTATTGCCCGCAGTGTAAGATAGCTGTTCAAGTGAGAAAGAGGCTTCTCCTTATTTTGCCGGAAGGAGAAAAGTATGAGTATCTTTGCACACGTTGTGCAGAGACCCTGGGTACCAAGATAGAACCCATAAGTAAGGAGATAAACGTTCTGGTATAATGACTCGGTTTTAATAGTGTGTTTTTATAGTAAACATATTACGGTCTTCCGTGGTTCTCCTTTCATGTCATGTATTGTATTGATCGTGCAATCATATATGAGAATTTCTTTTCTCTTCCCTTATGCAGTTGATGAAAAAAGACTTGACTTTGTTCATTTGATACTATTTAATTTCAAGATTGTCAACCTGTGTGATTACGCATTGTTGTGGTATGCAGCAGGCAAACGGTGAACTCAACTCACCGCACAGGTGGAAAAGAGTATCAGTGGTTGAACCAGGATTCTCTTAAAAGTTTGGCTACAAACCGTCCATAGGGGCAATTTAATTTTTCGAAATTCTGCGGCTTTGAGATGCAGACGCGGAAAACTTGTGGGGATGAAGTGTAATCAATATGTCAGGTGAGAAGATTCTAGTCGTTGATGACGACAGTAGGATAAGGGATTTTTTATATGATGTATTGACTGAAGAAGGGTATGAGGTCACTACTGCAGAGAATGGAGAGATGGGCATTGAGTTCCTCAAGTCTCGAGATTTTCATGTTGTATTGACGGATTTGAAGATGCCCAAAGTTGATGGTCTTCAGGTCATAAGAGAGAGCCAAAAGGTAAATTTCCAAGTAGTAGGGATTCTTATCACAGGTTATGGAACAATAAAGTCTGCAGTTGATGCCATGAAGGCAGGTGCCTATGATTATATAACAAAACCTTTTCAGATAGATGAGATAAAGATCGTAATCGAGCGGGCTTTAGAGCGTCATAAACTCAAGATGGAAAACTTTTCTCTTCGTAAGCAGTTGAAGACAAAGTACAGGTTTGAGAATATTGTTGGGGACAGTGATGCAATACAGGAAGTTTTTCAATTGATTGAGAAGGTCGCCGATAGCGACAGTACAATCTTAATCCGGGGAGACAGTGGTACCGGCAAAGAACTCATAGCGAGGGCCATCCACTTTAACAGTTATCGTAAAGAAAAGCCGATGATTCCTGTAAACTGCGGGGCGATTCCAGAAGATCTCCTGGAGAGTGAGCTTTTCGGTCACGTGAAAGGAGCTTTTACCGGAGCTACAAGTACGAGAATAGGCAGATTTGAATTGGCCCATAATGGGACAATATTCCTCGACGAGATTGGAGATATGAGCCCCAGTCTTCAGGTAAAGGTACTGCGGGTACTTCAGGAGCAGGAGTTTGAGAGAGTAGGCGGAACCAATACTGTGAGAGTGAATGTAAGGGTCATCGCAGCAACAAATCAAGACCTGGAGGATGCCGTTAAAGAGAGAAAATTCAGGGAAGATCTCTACTATCGACTGAATGTGATTCCCATAAGTGTTCCGCCTTTGAGAGATAGGAAATCAGATATTCCTCTTCTCGCCCATCATTTTATTGAGCGGTTCAACAGAGAGAAGAAGAAGAAAGTCGAGCATTTGAGTTCTGAGATTATGGATTATTTTCTGCATTATGATTGGCCTGGTAATGTAAGAGAGCTTGAGAATACCATCGAACGTCTGGTTATTTTAAAGGGCAAGGGTGATATACTCCCAAAAGATCTGCCTGAGAAAATACGGAGTAAGGGTCAATACAATGTTATGCGGAGAATACATATCCCGGATGATGGGGTATGCTTTAAAACAGCAGTGAATGAGTTTGAAAAGGAGCTTATTTTACAAGCTCTAAATAAGACAGATTGGGTAAAGAACAAAGCAGCAAAGATGCTGAACCTCAAGAGAACGACACTCGTGGAAAAGATGAAGAAGACGAATATAGAGCAACCAGAAATGTAACAGCCAAATATGTCTTCTCAATACCTCCCTTTTTTCCTCTGCAATCCATTTTCAAGTCAAACCAGACAGTTAAAAGACCCTTTAAGAGCTTAAAATATTTCGACCTGTCCAGTGAGTTCATTTCACACCTTGCCGGCTGCTTTCTTCATTTGCCCCTTATAAACTAAATACTCTCATCAGGTTGCATGTATAATGGAATTGCATACTGTAGATGTCTATTCTGATATCTGCCGGGCTCTTGCATATAAGAAGTAAATGAAGCAGGCAGCCGACGCTTGTCACAATCCTCCTCAACTGCACATGTCTTAATTACTTTCCATGACAGCGACTCCAATCTTGTTTTCAGGTTTTCAGGAGAGGAAAAACAAGAGATTCACTCTACGCCCAGGTATCATTGTTTTTTACCTCAAGATCCTCTCCATACACAACGATCTTCGGTGTCACTGCCATTTTTTTAAACCTGAAACCAGACACCTGAAACCTGTGAACTCCAAACGTGCTGTTCAATGCACTGATAGTCCTTCTTGTATGCTGTAATGAGATGCACTTTCGTTATACTTTCGGGTTCTCATCCATTTTCGGAGCGTCAAATAGGTGACAGTAGAAAGTCCAAATTTGACGGAAACAACGGTCTCATAGGGGCATCTTACTGAAGTTTTGGAGACTCAGGAATCGAGTTCTGTGTTTGACAAAGAGAATGATTGCCTGACCATGGATTTCCCCAGAAATAACTTCCCATTTTCGCATCTCATCTTCAGGCCATCCTTATTTGTTCTTCAATCAGAAAATCCTTATTACTGTTCCCTTTGTTTTTTACTCAATCAGAACCATCAAATCTGACCTCAGTTTGAGCGTAAAAATGCCAATATAATTTCTACCCAAGTCCCGAGGAGAACCTGATTCCAAAAGAATTCAAGATCAAGCATTTGCTGATCATCTCCCGGAGAGGAGTCATACATCTCCATCTGTCTTCCATGTATCAATACTATCTTGGCATAGTTTTTGCTCAAATTCGTCCCACAGGGATTTTTCTTTCAACCTTTTACTTGTTACCCTATGAAGTGATAGTGCTCGTCATTTGTTGTGAATTTGTTTGTCTTCTGTAATTTCCTGAAAATGAATTTATAGTGATAATCGAATGTCCATTCAGAGATCAGATTCTTCTCAAGGTCAAAGAAAAAGATTTTAACTGCAGGAATACATTGTATATTTTGAAGATTAAAATGTTAGCCTGAAACATAAATTCAAGAGAATAGCAGTTTGAGTTCAGGCACTCACAACTGAATACTGCCACAACATATTAACAACTTGAATCGATAGAGTATCATAAATGTTTCCCTTATGGGTGAAAAAGACATCAATTATAGCTCTGATTTTCTTGTTCTTCCCAATATCATACAACGCCATTGGGAAAGAGTCCATTCGTGTAGTAGACGTAAAGTTCAAGATGTATAAGGGATATTCCAGGGTAGTTTTTCTTCTTGATGGAAAGACATCGTATAAGTTCATCCCTGACCTGGAGCGAAAAAGAATAGTCGTAAATATCCCCGACTCTTCACTGAAGTTAAATCGACCGTTACCCCAACTGAAGAATAAGACAATTCATGGGGTGTTATTGGAAAAAAAGCCCAACGGATCGGTCCATGCAGAGGTGAAACTTTGGTCATCCAGAGTTGAAATCACCCATTTTTTATATCACAATCCTCCAAGTATTGTGATCAACATAAGGGAGGAGAAACAGTCGAAGGCGAAAAGACCAACTGTAAAAAAGCGGGAAATGGGAGTGGAGAAAAAGTATGTTCCTACAAAGACGAAGAAAAAGACAACTGTAAAGCAAAAAAGGAAGCAAGTTACCTCAAGTAAGGTGAGCGCTTCAGATACGCAAAATCTGAAGCAAAGAACCAAAAAACCAAACACGAAAGAAGGTCCGAAGAGAGAGACCAGAGTACCAAGCACTGAAAAAGGCCTTGAGAAGAGAACCAAGGTCATAAGCCATAAAGAACCGATGAACATCAAGCGGGAACAGATAGATATCCAAAATAAACCCATGAGTGACGACACAAAAGAAGCAGCAGATATGTTTGGCGCCGCTTCTCAACTATACCAGGAGAACAGATTTGTAGAAGCCATTGAGAAACTCGAGTCACTTCGCAAGTTATTTCCGCAAAGTCAATATGCACAAGATGCCGCTTTTCTCATTGGAGATTGTCACTTTTACAGTGCGCTGAAATTCAAGTCGGGGAGATACAATTCTGCGATAGATGCATACAGGACTGCATTGAGACGTTACCCTGACTCTGCGAGAGGTCCCTGGGCCGCCTTCCAAATCGGAGAGTCCTTTTGGATGATGAACATCCTCTATGAAGCAGAAGCGGGTTTCAGGATTGTTGTTGATAAATATCCGAAGAGTAAGTATGCACCACAAGCCCAGATCAGGATAGCTGAATGTATGTCAAGGAATCAAAAACACAAAGCGGCTGTCAAGGAATTTAAAAAATTTCTGACCCATTACCACAAGAACGATCAATTGCAACAGGCAGAGTTCGGGATCGCGGACGCTTATACTCAATTAAAAGATTTCATAAGTGCGCTGGAATATTATCAAAAAGCTGTAAAGAAGTGGCCAAAATACCCCAACACCCATTCTGAAACCCTATTCAATATGGGATATACATATTTCCATATTAATGAATATAAGAAGGCAATAGACACATTCTTAAAATTCCTAAATATATTTCCCAAGGATAATTTGCGGAGTGAAGTTTTAATGTATATGGGGGATGCCCTTCAAAAACAAAGGGAGACAGAAGCGGCGTTGGGATTTTATGCAGAAGCATTGGCCGAATCTTCTGATGATGAGGATTTATGGAGAACAAGGCTGAAGATGGCAGATCTGGGTGTTGTAAAACCCGATTTAAAAGTGCCGAGTAGTATCTTTAATTATGATGCTTTTATAAATCCCCTGAAAACATATGAAGAAATTTCAAAACGGTTTATGGGGGCTCCATTGGGCAACATAGGTCTATTGAAGGAGGGTCTGTTCCATTTGAAGCATAATAGACCCATTGAGGCCATACAAAAATTCAAGCAGTTGCTTCAGGATTCCCCAAATGATCCTCTTTCTCAGGGTGCGCGTCTTCACTTACAAGACGCATGTGTTAAAGCAATAGATATATATTACCAAAAGAAACAATTTCTTTCAGTCGTAAAGAATTATTTAGAAAGTTTTGATCCATTCATCAAAGATGTGGCAGATGCAAAGACTCTTCTTCAAGTGGGCATGAGTTATGAAGAACTTGGTCTGAACGATGGTGCCAGAAAAGCATATCAAAAAATTCTCCAGGGAAGACAAAAGGGCCAATACGCTGATCTCATTACATTAAAAACGGCAAAGTTATATCTTCTAGACGGAGAGTATGAAAAGGCCGAAAAGACACTTGGAGGATTTGCAGACAAGTATCCCGAGAGTCAATACCTGGTTGATGTGCTTCACATTATTGGTGATATACTCTATAAGAAAGGAGACATACAGAGAGCTGTACAAATGTACCTTTCAGCATTGAAGAAGTTTAAAGGGCATAACCGCGAGACCGAGACCTACTATTTCCTCGGCAATGCTTTTAAGAAACTGAAGTCTCATGATAAGGCCATATGGGCTTACAAAAACGTGATCCTGTCCTCAAGGCAACACGTGGATAAAGAAAAAAATACTGAAGATATTGTATTGGAAAGTTATGTAAAGCTAGGAGATTCCTATTATGAAAATCGGCGTTATTCCGAAGCTCTCAAGGCATATATTCAGGCCAAACGTCATCTGAACAAAGATGAAAGGGCTTTGTGGGTTTCATTTCAGATTGCGAATTGTTATCTGACTCTCACAAAAGAAAAGGAAGCCGTCCAGACACTTCAAGGACTGAAACAGGAATCTGATGATGAGTTCTGGAGAACGCTCGCTTCTCAAACGATTGAAAATATGGACTGGGAGAAGAGAGTCAAAGGTCACTTTTATTAACGTGTATCCATCCAGGAATGATATATTTTTGAGAGATTAAGGAAGATGAAGATCTGAACTGTAAGAATATATTGATAGCATGTAGGACACTTTGAAAACGCATTACATCTTCTTGACAACTCAAAGATTGGGGAAATAGCCTTTTATGAATAGACATTCGCTTGTCTATATGAGAGAAGACGATGGGGTTGGAATACCAGGACGGTATGAATGAAAGTAAGATTGAGTTGCTGAATGATGCTTTTACCTCCTTTAATGAAGCAACACATAAGCTTCAGGCATATTATGCCCACTTGGAAGAGAAGGTAAAAGAGTTAAATCTAGAATTACAAGTAAAGAACAGGGACTTAGAGAAGAATCTTCATGAGAAAGAAGAGGTAAAGGACTATCTGAAATGTATATTGGAAAGTCTCACTACAGGCGTTATTGTTGTGGATATGGAGGGCAAGATCACAACGTTTAACAGGGCGGCCATGAGAATAACAGAACTCACATGGGATGATGTCAGAGGGAGGGATTTTAATCATGTCATTTCTCCACTCTTCTCAGAAGATACAATACATTATCAGTGGTTGAAAGGACTCAAGGAGGATTTTTGGATAGAAGCAACTCTTATGACCCAAGAGAAGAGACCCCTTCAGCTCAGATTATCCTCGTCCACTGTGAAGAGTAATGAGGATGTTATCATTGGGTTTATGTTTTTATTGCAGGATATTACCAGAACAAAGAAGTTGGAAGAGCAGATCAAGCGGACTGATAGATTGGCGGCAATGGGTGAGATAGCAGTGAGTATTGCACATGAAGTCAGGAATCCCTTGGGTGCGATCGAGTTATTTGCATCTCTTCTCAGGAAAGATTTGACGGATAATGATGACGGAAGAAAGCTTGCAGATCATATCATTTATAGTGTAAAGAGTCTGGATCGGATCGTGTCGAACTTGCTTCTTTTCACAAATCGTCAGAAATCGACGTTTAAAGAGATAGATGTACATCAGTACATAGATGATTCTTTACTTTTTGCAAGTCATATTATGAAACAGAATAATATCACACTTATTAAAAAGTACTGTTTGAAACCTCCATGTATTCAAGGTGATATAGAATTGTTGAAGCAGGTCTTTATTAACATTGTCTTCAATGCGGTTCAATCCATGAGGAACGGGGGGACACTCACGATTTCCACAAGAATTACGAATGAAGGATTTGGGGCAAAAGCATGGAAACCTGGTATCCACGATTTTCACACGGGGCTTTATAATCATCATTGTGTCGAGATAGATTTTGCGGATACAGGCAGTGGAATATCGGATGTTGATATGGAAAAGATATTCAATCCTTTCTTCACAACAAAGGAGAGGGGAACAGGGTTGGGATTGACAGTGGTTCACAGTATCCTGGAATCCCACGGAGGAACCATCGATGTAGAGAGCGAGCCCGGAAAAGGAACTGTCTTTACCATATCTTTGCCATTGTTGACAGGTTATGCAACTCAATAGAGTCCCTGACAAATTAACTCTGAAAAGGAGTCATGATGTTATCTAGTTCAATCCTGGTAGTCGATGATGAACCGGCGATTCGGGTAGCCTTATCGGAGATATTGACTCGAAGTGGGCATTCTGTGACGACTGCCGATAACGGATTCGAGGCAATTGAAAAGCTTAAAGAAAGTCCGTTTAGCCTTGCAATCGTCGATATGAAGATGCCTGGTATGGACGGGATGGAGGTGTTGAAGCGGGTAAGGGAAATGACTCCGGACACACATGTGGTAATCATCACAGCATATGGTACTGTACCCAGCGCCGTAGAGGCCGTAAAGAATGGTGCATTCGATTATCTCCTCAAACCCTTTTCTTCCGAGGCATTGGAAGGGGTTGTGATGAGAGCTCTTTCTGAAGAGAAAAGGGGGGAATTAGGGCAGACTCCTCCAAGAGAGGAGCTTGATTCAAAGAAAATCATTACTCAAGACTCACAGATGTTGAAGATAATGGAGTTGGCGAGAAGTGTTGCTTCAAGCAAAGCAACGGTTCTCATCCAAGGTGAAAGTGGAACGGGCAAAGAACTATTGGCTCATTTAATCTTTAAAAGCAGTGACAGGAAGGATAAACCTTTTATAGCAGTGAATTGTGCGGCATTACCTGAAGGGCTTTTGGAGAGTGAGTTATTCGGACATGAAAAAGGGGCTTTTACAGGTGCTGTTGTGAAGAGAGTCGGCAAGTTTGAATTGGCCAATAGTGGCACCCTTCTTCTGGATGAGATCAGTCAGATGGATCTGCAGCTTCAGGCAAAACTCTTAAGGGCACTCCAGGAGAACGAAGTAGATAGAATCGGTGGCAAAGGGCCAATACCCATTGATATTAGGATTCTTGCCACGACCAACGTGGAGTTAAAGAAGGCCGTTTCGGAAAGTAAGTTCAGAGAGGATTTGTATTATCGATTAAATGTTATCCCCATTACCATGCCTCCTCTCAGAGAAAGGAAAAGCGATCTGCCTCTTTTGGCAAATTATTTTTTAGAAAAACATAATTCAAAAAATGGAAAAACCATTTCAAAAATTTCCAAAGAGGCCATTTCTCTTATTATGGAGAATGAATGGAAAGGAAATGTTAGGGAACTGGAAAATACTATTGAGAGGGCTGTACTCCTGTGTGAGGGGGACATTATTCTTCCCAGACAGCTCTTTCTGGATGAAGAAGAAGCTCCTCAAGAGACCACGAATCGAGTGAAGGCCGGTTTGACAATGAAGGAGATGGAAAAAAATCTCATATTGAAAACCCTTCAGGAAGTGGGTGGAAACAGAACCCATGCAGCAAAGATTTTACAAATCAGTATACGAACACTGAGGAATAAATTGAGAGATTATGAGTCACAAGGGCTTAAAGTGCCGACTCACTGAATAATATCGGTCTTGCATAGGTTTCCCCAGCTTTTTTAACAAGGGAAATAATTGCCTAGTGTTGTTTTCAAACTGTTGGGCGGGAGCACATGTGAAGAATATGGGGAATCTATCTATATAATATACAAAACGTAAGTTTAAAATGCGGTTTTGCATTGGTATATTATTTGCGTGTATTTCCAATCAGTGGTGTGCTCTAAAAGCACTGTGTTCTATTTTGGGCACCCAATTTTCGTGTTAAAAGGTGTTATTTGCATGAAAATCTGAATTTGAAGAGATTCAATTCGATATTATTGTTATCATTAGATATGTTCAAAATACGGCACAGTATTTTTATATATTTCGATTTTCGTTTTAACTTGTGAATGTTCCTTCGTGGGAATTTGTCTGGATTTCGACAGTAATATTTTGGATTTCTCCGTCTTTGGCTGATTGTGATTCTAATTGTATCCATTCAGAGATACTATCTTATCGTTTAAGACGAAGGATCTCAGTGACTGAATAGCAGGAGGTAATGAAATTGGATGATCAACGGCTGTTTTCAAATGCGATTACTGTCTTAGGAAAGGTTCTTGATTTTCGTTCCATAAGGCACAACTTGATCGTGTCAAATATTGCCAATATGGATACACCACGGTATCAGGCAAAGGATTTGGTCTTTGAAGATGAATTAAAGGGAGCTTTACATAGAGGTGAGAATCGAATGATAAGTACTCATAACAGACATTTCCCTATGGGTGTACGAGACATGGAAGATGTAAAACCGAGGATTATGTATTGTAAAAACCTTATTCTTTCCAATGACCTGAACACGGTCGATATAGAAAAGGAAATGGGGAAGTTGGCTGAGAATAATTTAATGTATACAATTGCAGCTCAGATTATGGGAAAAAAGTTAGAAGGTCTCAAGAATGCCATTAGAGAAGGAGGAAGGTAGAGATGGATTTCTTGACAGCACTCAGGACAAGTTCTTCGGGCCTGACCGCCCAACGTGTACGAATGAACATCATTTCTGCAAACCTGGCAAATGTTGAAACAACGCGTACTCCTGAAGGGGGGCCATATCGACGCAGGGATGTGATTTTTACAGCGACTCCAATCGAGGATTCTTTTGAGAGTATTTTAAAGTCACAAATGAGAGAAGAGATACATCAGGTGGAGGTGACCGGGATATTTTATGATGAGAGTCCTCCAAAACTCAGTTATGATCCCGGGCATCCTGACGCTGATGAGATGGGCTATGTAACTTTACCCAATATCAGCGTCATTGGAGAGATGGTAAATATGCTTTCAGCCACCAGATCCTATGAAGCGAATGTTACAGCCATAAATGCAACGAAAAGTATGGCGTTAAAGGCCCTGGAGATAGGGAGTGTTTAGTGAGACATTGGAGGTCTAGATGAAAGATATAACGATTCAAAGCGGTCTGAAATCGGCAATGGGAGCAGATTCAAATCAATTAAGGCCCCAAACGGGAACGAGTGAATCCTTTGCCGATACATTAAAGCACTCAATTGAAAATGTGAATAATCTACAGAATGAAGCTGATCAAGCGATTCAAGAGTTGATGGTTGGCAAGACCAAGGATATCCACAAAACAATGATAGCAATGGAAAAGGCCGATATATCTTTCCGGATGATGATGCAGGTTCGTAATAAGATTGTAGAAGCATACGATGAAATTATGCGAATGCAAGTATAGAGAGGTACTATCCATTTTTTAGTGGTATCCTTCATATTTGCACAAAAGTACTTTACACTGTATTTCATTACTCAAGGTTCCAGGTGTCAGGTTGCAGATGTAAAAAAAGATCTGAAACTGAATCTTATATAGATTCTGGGGCGATTCACATGAACAATGATATTGTTTTTTGCGGAATTCATCCTTAAAAAAGTGTAAATTGAGAAATAAAGACCGATTTTCCGGGCGCTCAAAGCAGGATACCTTCTAGAACTGACATAAACAAGCCGACACTTCATGTGGTAGTGATTTAACTTTCGGGGGGGGAAGATTGAATTTCTTGGGGCAACTTATAGGACAATTGAACAATATGTTTAAGGGCCTTTCTGTGGGGAGAAAGGCTGTGTTTCTGGTTACCCTGATTGGGGCCATCACCGGGCTTGTCACTCTTCTGATCATATCCCAAAAGCCTACTTATGAATTACTCTACTCAAATTTAAGTCCGCAGGATGCAGGTGTTATCATATCTAAGTTGAAAGAACAGAAGGTACCGTATCGTCTTTCAGCGAGAGGAACATCCATATTGGTACCTTCGGAACAAGTATACGAAATAAGGATGGAGTTGGCGAGTGAAGGTCTGCCCCGGGGAGGTGGTGTGGGCTTTGAGATATTTGACCAGACAAAGCTTGGAATGACTGAGTTTGTTCAGACAGTGAACTATCAGCGAGCCCTGCAGGGTGAGTTGACTCGAACAATCAACCAGCTTGTTGAGGTTGAACAGTCGAGGATTCATATAGTAATCCCTCAAAAATCACTGTTTGTTGAAGATCAGGAAGAGGCGTCCGCATCGGTGGTTCTGAAACTCTATGGAGGAGCAAGGCTGACACAGAACCAGGTTCAAGGGATTGTTCATTTGGTTGCCAGCAGTGTAGAGGGTCTCAAGCCCGAAAAGATTACCATTATGGATAACCATGGAAAGATATTGGCAGGGGGCACTGAAAAGTCTCTAACATCTCAACTCACAAACTCACAAGTGGAGATGAAGTTGAATTTGGAAGAGACCCTTGAAAAGAGAATAAGGAGCATGTTAGAGAGAACTGTGGGCAGAGACAAGGCTCTGGCAAGGGTCTTTCTTACATTGGATTTTAAACAGACAGAGAGAACTGAAGAGAGATACGATCCCGATCGTGTAGCAGTGAGAAGCGAACAAATTTTAGGCGAAAAGTCCAAAGGTGCCAATATACAGGCAAGAGGAGTTCCGGGTGTAGAGTCAAACATTTCCGACAGCAAGGGAGTGTCGCCTGCCACAGGGACGCCGTCAGAATTTCAGAAAAAGGACGAGACGATCAATTATGAGATAAGTAAGACGACAAGTCATATCATTGAGCCTATCGGTGAGATCAAAAAATGTTCTGTGGCAGTGATGATAGACGGGACCTATGAGACCGTCAAAGGAGAAGCCGGAGGAGAAGAAAAGAAGTATGTCCCCAGGTCCGAAGAGGAGATGGAACGTTTCAGAAATATTATTAAGATGGCTGTTGGCTATAATGCCGATAGGGGTGACCAAATCGAGGTTGTCAATATGCCATTCAAAACCGTCTCTCTGATAGAAGAGGATGTTCAGGAACGTCCAGGGCTGAATCAATTTTGGTACCCATTCTCTCGGTATGGGATAATTGCTCTTGCAATTATTGCGTTGTTTTTATTTGTCATCAGACCTCTCATGAGATGGATGATTGTACAAAAGGAGGAATTGGGAGAGGTACGACAGCTTCCCAGAACTGTAGGTGAACTGGAAGCAGACACTACCGGTGTTGTTAATGAAAAAGAGATGCTCTCACCGAAAGAGAAGGTAATGGAGATTGCAAGGAATGATAATGAGCAGACGACACAATTGGTCCGCAAGTGGTTGTGGGAAGGAAAGTAAGAGAGAATGACGAAAGGAAAAGACAGAGCAAGTGTAATAAGGGGGAGAGAGAGAATTTCCGGTTTAGACAAAGCCGCAATCCTGCTTCTTTACTTGGGTGAGGAGATCACTTCAGGTATCCTGCGAAATCTCAATGAAGAAGAACTCCATATAGTGAGTAAGCAGATGACTGAGTTAAGGGGTATAGAGCCTGAGATAGTTGACGATGTGATAGATGAGTACATTGAATTGGTATCATCATCCTCCATGATTAATCCAGGAGGAGAGGAGTATGTTCAGAAAGTGCTCTTCAAAGCTGTAGGTGAAGAAAAGGCGAACTCTATCATGAGGTTGCTTTCCATGGGGATGTTTGATGGCGGGTTGAAGAGCTATGATGAACAGTCCATTGTTGAATCAATTCGGCGTATGGATTCGGAATCGGTAGCGAATATGATTAGGGGTGAACATCCGCAAACTATCGCTCTTATTTTGGCACACTTGAAGCCGGATCAGGTGTCACAGGTAATTCCACTTCTGCCGGAACAATTCCAAGCGGAGGTAGTGATGAGAATTGCCACCCTGGACAGGGTGTCACCTGACGCTCTGGATGAGATCCAAGACGTTTTGAGGGCTCAGCTCAAAAGGTTTGGAACAAGCGGGAAGCGCAGTGTAGGGGGCATGGATTCAGTGGCTGAAGTGATGAATACAGTGGACAAGGCCACAGGAAAGTCAATCATGGTAAAGGTTGAAGAGATAGATCCATACTTGGCTGAGGATATAAAGAAGCTGATGTTTGTATTTGAAGATTTGGTACGCATCGATAGTCGTGGAATTCAGGCAATACTGAAAGAGGTCTCCAATGAAGATATTACCCTGGCTTTGAAGGTTGCAAATGAAGATGTGAAGGAGCATATTCTGAAGAACGTGTCTGAGAGAGCAGCCGCCATGATAAGGGAAGACCTTGAAGCCCTGGGACCAGTCCGTCTGAGCGATGTAGAGCAGGTCCAGCAGTCGATTATAGCCATAGCAAGAAGGCTCGAGGATGAAGGCCGGATATTCATAGGAGGCAAAGGAGGAGAGACGATCGTTGAGTAAAGTGATACATGCCGATACGGTTAATGGGCAGTTGAAGCCGTATTCCTTGGAAAATATATCTGTAAAAAAGAATTCCGGAAAGAAGGGGGAGCAAGAAGGTTTTTCTGAATGGATGGGATTTAAAAGATCAACCGGTTCGAAGAAAAGTATAGAACAATATTCCAAAGATTTTAAGAAAGAGGCCAGGAAAGAGGCAGATAGATGTATTCAGGAAGCCAAGAAGAGGGCTTCAGAGATTGAAAGAGAAGCCTATGAAAAGGCCTTTGCCCAAGGGGAACAGGCTGGCATTGAGATGGGCAGAAAGAAAGTTGAGCCCGTTATTCACAGTTTTCATGAAATTCTTGAAGATCTGAGCAGCTTGAGGGAAAGGATTTATGAAAAAAGTGAACATGAACTGATCAAACTGGCTCTTGTGATCTCGAGAAGCATCATTCATCAGGAGATTACTCTGAATAGGGAGATTGTACTCAATACGGTGAAAGCGGCGCTCCAGAATGCTATTGAGGTCGGAGGCATAAAAATCAGAGTCAACCCGTTTGACATGGAATTCATCCGTCAATGTCGGCCCCAGCTTTTGAGTTCCACTGAGGGAATCAAGAGTATCACCATTGAAGAGGACAAGAGTATACTGAACGGGGGATGTGTTGTTGAGACGGACTTTGGAGATGTGGATGCCAGAATTGAGAATCAAATAGAAGAGCTGGACCGAGTCTTAAGATACAATGTAAAAGACCAGGGGAGTCAAGATGTTTCAGGCAACAGATCTTAAGAAATACCAAAATCTCGTTGAAAGCACCAATCCCATTAAGGTGAATGGAAAGGTGACACAGGTGGTCGGTCTGACCATAGAAGGACACGGGCCCGGTACCACAATTGGTGGGACGTGTGATATTTTTACAAATGGGGGCAGAACTTCATTAACGGCAGAAGTAGTAGGATTCCGAGACAATAAGGTTTTATTAATGCCTCTTGGAGAAATGCATGGGATAGGACCGGGAAGCAGAATAGTCACAAAGAGCCAAAGGGCGGGTCTGAGAGTAGGGGATTCCATGTTGGGAAGGGTGATAGACAGTTTGGGCAATCCTATCGATCAGAAAGGACCTCTCAATACTCATGAGGAACGTTCCATATATTCTGCACCCATTAATCCCCTTCATAGAAGGAGGATTAGTGAGCCCGTTGACCTTGGGATCAAAGCAATTAATGGAATATTGACTTGTGCAAAAGGCCAAAGATTAGGAATACTTGCAGGTACAGGGGTCGGCAAGAGCGTCCTTCTGGGTATGATTGCAAGAAATACCACTGCAGATGTGAACGTTATAGCATTAATCGGAGAAAGAGGTCGTGAGGTCCGAGAATTCTTGGAGAAAGACCTTGGAGATGAGGGATTAAAGAGGTCAGTAGTAATAGTTGCAACTTCCGACCAACCACCGTTGATACGAGTGAGAGGTTGTTATGCAGCCGTCACCGTCGCCGAATATTTTCGTAATCAGGGGAAACATGTCGTTCTGATGATGGATTCAATAACCAGGTTTGCTATGGCTCAAAGGGAGATAGGGCTGGCCATCGGGGAACCTCCCACAACAAAAGCCTATACTCCCTCTGTCTTTTCCATGCTGCCAAAACTCTTGGAAAGAGCAGGCACGCATTTAAATGAAGGAAGTATAACAGGATTGTACACGGTTCTTGTGGAGGGAGACGATACAAGCGAGCCTATTGCCGATGCAGTACGTTCCATATTGGACGGGCACATCATCCTCTCCAGAGATTTGGCGGCGCAGAACCATTATCCGGCAATCGATATGTTACACAGTATAAGCCGCAGTATGATCGATGTTGTGACCCCGGAACACAGAGAGTATGCAAATAAATTGATAAGCATTCTGGCTACTTATAAGAAGGCAGAGGACTTGATAGACATCGGTGCTTATGTAAAGGGAAGCAATTCCGAAATAGATTATGCCATAAAGATGATTGATAAAATAAACAGCTACCTGAGACAAGATATTGAGGAAAAGGTAGGATTTGAAGAGAGTATTGTACAGCTTAAAGAGCTGTTTCAGCAGACATGATGGTGAAGTCCCGGTTTGATGCGATCATTACACATAGAGAATGGATTGAAGATGGATTAAAGAGAGAGTTAGCGGATATAAAGCTCTCTCTTGAGGAGGAACGGAAAAGGCTTGCATCCTGGAATCAATTGGGACGAGATTCATTGAAGACACTTCAGGAAAAGCAAGAAAAAGGAACCACGATTTCAGAGGTCTTGTTATATTATTCTTTTCTCAATGGGCTTTCAACAGAGATCAAAAAGCAAGAGGTGAAAATTGAAAGAACAAGAGTACAATTTGATCAAAAACTCGATGAGTTGGTGGAAGCATCGAGGGAAAAGAAAATAGTAATGAAAATTAAGGAAAAGGAACTGGAAAGAATACGGCTCCAGGTTTTGAAGAAAGAACAGAAGTTTGTGGATGAGATGGGGATCAGCAAGTACAATCGGGAGAGGGTAAGATGAGTATAATACAGAAGATTGGAGTCTCAGATTGAATAAGTTAATAAAGTATACGATTTTATTCCTCGTGATCTTCAAGATAACATTTTCCGGGATCTTGCTGAGCAGGGACGATGGTGAATTTTCGGCAGACTCCGACTTCAATGTGGCTTCAGCACAGGAGAAGAAGCCAGTTCTCCCCACTGAAAAAAACAGAACAATAAACCTGAATAAAGCAGAGTTGAAAACTTTTTCTGAGCAAGAGATTGAAATCTTGACATCCCTTGAGAAGAAGAGGTCGAAGCTGTTTCAAAAAGAAGAAGAATTGAGAGTCAGAGAGGAGAGGTTGAATAAATTAAAGCAGCAAATAGAGGATAAGATTGCTGAGCTGAAAAATATTGAGGCAAATATAGAGAAAATGGCCATAGCTCAAAAGGGTCTGGGGAATGAGAAGTTGAATCATCTGGCGAAGGTATATGAGTCAACAGCTCCGGAACAGGCCGGTCCTATGATGTCAAAATTAGATGTAAAGCTGGCAGCGGATATCCTTATGAGAATCAATGGAAGAAAAGCAGGAAAGATTTGGGCCTTTGTTGAGCCGAAACAAGCAGTAAAGATAAGTGAAGAGTTGGCAAGAAAGAAGAATGAACTTGGAAAAATGATGAAGAAATAGTACAGTAAAATGAGATCATTGCAAGCAGAACAGTAGGGGCAGGTTTTAAGCCTGCCCCTTTAAGGGTCTGTCATGACAGACCTTAAGTATATAGCCCGTCATCGTCTCAATGACATATCTCTCTATGCCCACCAAGCAATAGTCCACAAGGTTGAGGTGTCAGACGAAAACACCAAAAATGTTAAACCATTCTCACACCTGAACCCTCGCTCCCGTAAACTATTACCTAAATTGAGCGATTCTTTCCGTAGCGAGAGAACGTAGCTTGCTGAATATGGAGAAAAAAACGATTCGAAGCGGACGAAAGTGAAGCCAACCCTTCAGTGAGTTCGGTTCGAAGTGTT
>JAXHSZ010000544.1:0-4907 GCA_034190725.1 Thermodesulfobacteriota bacterium | reverse complement strand
CGATGGCGACGAAAAAAGCGTGCCCAGGAAATACCTTCATTGCCAGATATCCGACATAAAATAGCCAAATGTTTGATAAGAATGTTGATTTAGTATATTTTATTTAAATGTCGGAGTAGTACTAATCTCTTTGCATTATTATAGCTCCTTTTTTTCAGGCCCGTCCTTAACCGGTATACGAGTAATATTCGTATCAATTATTTTTGCTCTAGGAGACTGCGCACGCCAGGAAGCAGCAACTCGTTCATAACTTTCAGAACGTCGAGGAAGCGTCCATTTCTCGGTGACTAGCGGATCTCTGCTATTTGGGCAAAAATCTTCTCCAGGAAATGTTATACGGCATCTCATTGGAATTCTTGCTGCTTCACCTGTAACGATTGCCTCCCCAGTTCTTAAAACAGGTAACATATCCATTAGAGTTGCTAAGTTGTCAGGTAGTGTACCTTGAACGCTATTTCGATCGATCGGATTAGATAATCTGAGAGCGATAAATGTACCGCATTGAGATAAAATAGTATCATCAACCTCTGATGGTCTTTGACTGACAATCATACAACCGATTCCATATTTGAGGCCTTCTTTTACAATTCGTTGGGCTAAATCGCGGGCCAAGTTTTTTGCCTCTTCATAAATATACCGATGAGCTTCCTCCATAACAATTAAAAGAGGTCTTTCAACGCCACCTTCGCTTTTATCCCTGCTCCAGAATAAGGCCTCATATACAATTTTTAAGATCGACCCAATAAGGCGGATTAAAACTTGACTTGGAATGCCCGATAAATCTAAAATAGTGATTGGTAACTAATGTCCAAGCCAGGATTCTAATAGTTCAGGGAGATCCTTTTTTGAGATTCCGTTCAACTGGGGTTCCCAGTCACCTGGGTGCAGCATAAAATCATATTGTTTGTCTAATAACCTAGATCTAAGATTAACTAATTGACGCTTTAAACCGGGTGCTGCTGTGTTTAAAAAAGGTCCGGCAGAACCCATAGCATGTGGCTTATATTTAGGTAGAATTAAGTCCTGTGCATTTCCGTCAGAAATTTTAGCAGGTTGATCTCGATTAGGGCCTTCAAATGTGCGCACTTCAGCGTCAATGAGATCAAGCCAGAGTTGTTTAAGACTATAAGGAATAGGTGTATCTAAGGTTAGAGATTTTTCGTCAACTCCTAAAAAAGATCCATTTCTTAATGATTTCTGTTTTAGTTCTGTAATTTTATCATAAATATGAAGAGCTTTATCATCAGCGATTCCTCCGGTAAGGAAGGCTATCAGATCAATCGGATCGACAGCCCAGTATGGTATATAGAGAGCTTTTTGTCCTCTATTTGGATTTATTCGAAAAACTGTCGAAATGTCTGTGAGTGAATCTGAATATTCCCCATGAATATCTAAAAGAAGTATTCTGGCGCTAGGATAAACTGTCTCGTCATTTTTAGTGGCAGCTATCGACCGAAGAAGACTTGTCACAGTAGTTGATTTTCCTGAACCAGTTGAACCTAGTACAGCGCAATGACGCGTCAGCAGTTTGTCGATATCGATTCTGACTTCTATGTTTTCTGCACTTGAAAGCCTACCAATTGGAACTTGTCCAATACCTGACTTGCCATAAATTCTAGAAAGATCGTTTCCTGTAACAAGGTGTACCTCATCATTTACATTAGGATGCTGACTTATTCCACGCTCAAAGGAATTGCCAATAGCCTCTCCAACAAGCTGAATTTTTATCCATCTTGCACCTGTTTCAAGAGACTCTTGAAGAGCTTCCGGTGCTGCACTAACACCGACCTCAGAAACAACTCCAAACAAATCCTGATAACCTAACGGTATTCGGATAAAACTACCAACTTGACCAACTCTATAAGTAATTCCGTCTATTATAGCTAAGCCTGAAGCAACTGATTCTACTAAGTGAACTCTGACAGAAGCGCCAGAAACAGAGGCAACATGTCCCAATAAAGTTTGGGGAGATTTCATATCTATTCTTCTTTAGGTTCTTTTTCTTCCTTAATAATTATTTGTTCCGCATGGGTCAGGGAACAAAACCGAGCAAATACTGCGAAATCACCTAAAAGAAAACATTTATCAGTTTCAGATCCTCTTTGACCCCAAAAGCTACTTCTAATTACCTCCCAATCTGGATTAGGCATATCTCCAGGCCGCCATGGAGCGGCAATGCAGTTTACGATTGCACCATCTTTTGCATATACGCTCATGTTTGGTCTTCTACTTGCCAATGCACAAGACGGTTTTTCATCGTTTAAAGCTCCATACTGAAGAGCAAAAACACTACCATTAGGATTAGAAGATAAAGATTCTTCAATTACTGCTGAAATGTGAGAATCTGAAAACGAAAATCCGCAAGTTATTAGCAGGGTGTCAGGAGTAGTCATAAATTCTCTCAAATGATCAAACAATGCTGAAAATGGAAGTTTTTTAATCTGTTCATACTTTAGATGATCTGGATAGATTAAATTAGTTGCACTTCTTCCTTTACCACGTATAATGCCACCTTCACCATTTTCGGCCCATCCTATTGAACCATGGAGTTTCCATAGTCTAGCCCAGCGTGCAGGCAAATCATTGTTAGAGATACTAGAAGGATCAAAAAATGGTTGATACGAACCTGTAAAACCATCAAAAAATGGTATTTCAAGTCTTTCAAAAGCTTCCTCCATCAACAAATCGTAATTCGGTGTAAATATTTCAATTGAATGCCGTCTGTCTGTACCACCTATCCATGCTGATAGCTCTGTGTATGGGTTATTCGCAGCAGGTAGTCGAGGATTAACAACATTTCCAATGGCTTCACAAATCCTTTCGGCTAATTTACAGAATTCATCACCATTGCATCCATGAATTGAATATGAACCAACTATTCCCGCAAAAGATCTAATCCTTGAGAGGATCAATTCAATATTTGGGCTATTTCCAATATCAGTAGAGATTTCTGATATAATTTTTTGCTCATTTTCTTCGAGACTATCTATAACAATTTTTGTAAGATCTTTAATGGTTGGAATAAGTGGTGGGCAATCAGAGTTTATCATATTCGTATCTTTATTATAACGAATACTTGCAGGTGCGCCAGCCCCTAAAAGAATGCCAATTCTCTTTCTACCTTGAGCTAATATCTGGCGCAAATCACCTATATATCTGTCGGGGTTATGTATTGTAGTTTCCATTTAACCTCCGGGCTTTTACAGGATTTATAAAGACCAAGATACTCTTTCACACTCAAATTTCTTTTGTGACTAACGCCGAGCTGGAGCCAAAGGCTCAGCTCAGCGTTGCGAGAGACGTGAAGCGGCTCGCGCAACATTATATATTAATCCGATACTATAAAAAACAAATAATAAACAACTGAAATCATCAAGTCAAGCAGTAATCAGAAGAAAACACCTGAAAGAAAGTGGTTGAAACTGTAGAATAGCTGATATATGATATAATAATATTGCAGAAATATAAATCATAAGAGAATTGTTTTGTGATGGATTTGAAATGATTTTTTAGAGAAAGGTTCAAGCTGTCGGATGAAAAATTTCTAAAGTGTGTTGAATAGAATATTGGAGGACATATGTCGTCGCCATTAGAGGGAATAATGGTTTTGGACCTGTCACGGGTTGCACCTGGAGCATATTGTGCTATGATATTGGGGGATCTTGGGGCTGATGTGCTCAAGATAGAACAACCCCGCAAACAGGGTCTTTTGGGCTCAGGTCTTTCTCCGATAGGGGAGGGGGCCGAGAGGGAAGCTGCTTATAATGCACTGAATCGAAACAAGAGGAGTATGGTGCTCAATCTGAAATCAGTGGAGGCCAAAGAGATCTTTTTCAAACTGGTTGAGAAGGCGGATGTTGTTTTGGAAGGATTCAGACCCGGGGTTGTAAAACGCCTCGGTATTGACTATGACACTGTCAATGAAAGGAACCCGAAGATTGTGTATTGTTCAATCACAGGTTACGGGCAGGACGGTCCGTATCGAGACTTGCCCGGACATGATCTCAATTACATATCCATTCCCGGTATATTGAGCCTTATAGGTAAAAAGGGCGGACCTCCTACAATCCCCAGCAATTTGATGGCCGACTATGCAGGGGGCGGTATGCATGCTGCCTTGGGTATTCTTGCCGCACTCATGGCACGGGAAAAAAAAGGAAAAGGGCAGTTTGTGGATATTGCCATGGCCGATGGTGTTCTCTCCATGATGAGCCGTGAATTTTCCATGTATTTATCAAGCGGAGTTCTTCCGAAGCGGGGAGAAACATTGTTGACAGGAGCGGCCCCTGATTATAATGTATACGAGACAAAGGACGGGAAGTATATCAGTGTTGCCTGTCTGGAACCCCAATTCTGGGAAAACCTTTGTACGACATTGGGCAGAGAAGACTTGATCGCCCATCAACGAAATGAGGAGAAAAAAGAGGAGATATTCTCCGCGTTCAGTGATATTTTCCGTACCAAGACAAGGGATGAATGGATGCATATATTGCAAGAAAATAATGTATGCACAGCGCCTGTGAACACCCTGGACGAAGTCCTAATGGACCCTCAGGTTCTCCATCGCCGGATGATGCTGGATATTGACTCTCCAGCAGGAGGGAAGGTGAAGCAAGTGGGTATCTCTGTGAAGCTTTCTGAAACTCCCGGGGAGATCAGAAGTCTGGCCCCTCTTCTTGGTCAACACACTGAGGATGTACTCACCGACCTGGGTTATTCAATGGATCGCATTGCGGAAATGAGAGATAAGAAAGTAATACAGTAAGTTTCTTGGGAAGAAATGTTATTGGTTATCTGTTATAGGTTATACATTATTGGTTATTGTTTTATCAAGAATTAATATATCAGTGGACACAGGCAAAAACTTGTAGAACCCAAACAGTATGTTTTTGGCTGGCCCAAGAATC
>JAXHSZ010000543.1:0-10232 GCA_034190725.1 Thermodesulfobacteriota bacterium | reverse complement strand
GGAGTCTGCCAATCCTGATATTATGAGGAAGATATCGAGGATAGGCAAGGGCAGGATATACATGATCGGTGAAGCAGGAGGCCTGACCTCCGCACTTATGGAAGAAAGAAGTAAAATGTAAGCTCTGCTGAAAAGAGAGGTGTGGGATGCTCGTCGCTGGTATAGATCTTGGTTCTCTGAGCACTAAGGCTGTTATTATGAATGATAAGGAGATTCTGTCTTCCAGTGTTCTCACAACGGGGGAAGAAGGAGCAATACTCGCTCAGAAAGCCATGGATGATGCGCTGAAAAAGGCTGGTGTCTCTTTTGAAGAGTTGGATAACATCGTTGCTACCGGTTATGGGAGAAGGTCGGTGCCCTTTGCCAAAAAGTCGAAATCAGAGATGCTGTGTCATGCCAAAGGCGCTCACTGGTTATTTCCATCTGCAAGGACGGTCATTGACATTGGGGCTGAGAGCAGTAAGGTCATGCGTCTCAATGAAGACGGAGGAGTGGAAGACTTTGCCGGAAATGATAAATGTGCTGCCGGAACAGGCATATTCCTGGACACCATGGCCAAGGCAATGGAGGTTCCCGTGGAAGAGGCCGGTGAACTCTCATTAAACTATACGGAAAAGGCCAGGATCAGCAGCATGTGTGCTGTATTTGCCGAATCCGAAGTGGTTTCTCATATTCATAGGGGCACATCGCGAAATGATATATTGGCCGGTATTCACGAATCCATTGCGGACAGAATATTTGGAATGTCCAATCGGGTGGGAATAAAAGACGATGTTGTCTTGACTGGTGGAGTAGCATTGAATATAGGCATGGTCAAGGCTCTGGAGGAAAAACTGGAAAGAAAGATCTATGTACCGGAAGACCCAAGGATTACCGGTGCCCTGGGAGCAGCCCTCATTGCACGTGATTCGAAATAGATTCATGGAACTTGGCAGGCATTGGCTTGCTGAACTCAGGACAAGTTCTGTGCATTTTATACGAAAGTCACAACATTCAGTGATGATACTGATTCGTAAGCTTACACATGGAAGATACCCTCTTCAGGCTTGTGGATGAGAAAGGCAGAAGATGATAATTGCGGGAATAGACATAGGATCTCTGAGTGGTGAAACTGTCATATTGAAAGACAGAGAAATATTGTCTTACAGTATTGTGAAAACCGGAGCAGATAGCGCGAAGACTGCTCAAAATGCAATGGATGACGCATTGAAGAAGGCTTCAATCTCATTCAATGATATCGAGTATACCATAGCAACGGGATATGGGCGTGTAATTGTTCCCTTTGCAGATCAAAATATAACGGAGATCTCATGCCATGCCAAAGGTGCAAATTACCTCTTTCCTACCGTAAAAACCATTCTGGATATGGGAGGGCAAGACTGTAAGGCCATTCGATGTAATGATATCGGGAAGGTTACGAATTTTGCAATGAATGATAAATGTGCGGCAGGAACAGGAAGGTTCTGCGAAGTGGTAGCAGAAGTGCTCGATGTGCCCCTTGAAGATATTGGAGAAATCTCTTTGCAGGCCCAAAAAGATGCTATGGTGAGTTCCGCATGCGCCGTATTTGCCAAGTCGGAAATTGTCGGTCTTCTAAGAGGTGGGACTCCAAAGAGTGAGATCCTCTCAGGCGTCCACGAAGCCATAGCCAGTAGGGTATTCGCTCTGTTACAGAGGGTGGGCATTGAAAATGATTTTGTTATAACCGGTGGAATAGCAAAGAATATAGGAGTGGTGAAAAAGATCGCACAAAAGGTTGCCTTAGAGCCTCTCATATCCGATGAACCGCAGATTGTTGGCGCTTTGGGTGCGGCTCTCTTCGCAAAAGAGAGGTGCACGTCAAAAAGTTAAAGAATTTCAGAGTTCGGGATTCTATTTAGTGTCTGAACGAAAACTAGGGTTTTTCGTTAAGGTCAAGGAAGATAAAATTTTAACCGCAGGAATATATTGAATATTTTAAGGATTAAAATTTTTATCTGACGCAGAGATTGGCGAAAAAGACAGTTTTCGTTCGGACACTATTTACAGAGCGAGGATATCATGATCATTCACTATGGGTATACAGACGGCAGTGGGGATTATTTCATCATCATAGATACGGATAAATGTGATGGTTGTGGGAAGTGTGTTGAAGCCTGTCCTAAGGATGTACTGGAACTTGAGGAAGATGATTACGGAGATATCGTTGTAAAAGTGAAAGATGAGATTAAAAGCAAAGTTGGTTATGTCTGTCCTGGTTTTAATCCGGGTTGCAGCAAAAATGAAGTGAACTGCCGAAGTGTATGTGAACATGACGTAATCTCCCATACATGGTGAGTTGTAAAACAAGAGCCCAAGAAACAATAATTGTAACCTTTCATTGTGTTATTTGGTTTAGGTTTATGGTGCCCGGTTAACGAACACAGAAGCTTTGGGAGGATTAATTATGAATGAAAAGGACATGGAATTTCTCAAAAACTTTGACAACGGGGAAAGAATCTTCTCTCGAGTATTCAGAAAGGCAAAGAAGGAGATCATATTGCAGGATCAGGAAGAATTTGTTGAGTACATGTCTGAACATATCCAAGAAAATCAAGGTGTGAGTAATGATGATGCGGAACGTTATGCAAACATCATATTTGAGATATGGGAAGACAAGTGTGGTTGCAGCGTCACCTCCTTTGACCGAGAAATGTCAGCACTTAAAAAGAAATTATTTACTTGATGCCCTGAAATTCAGATGAAAGAGACACTCACCTGAGCAGTCATATAAAATCCCAAATATAGAAGTAAAGAAAGCTCTTCATTTAGGTAATAATGAGTTTTGTTTTTGTTTGTCAGTTGAATAAAAGGATTCACCCTATACATTCAAATTCATTCGGCCTTCTCAACATTGAGTTCTTGAGTTTTTCTCTCCTAAGGTCATTCATTAAGATGCCCCACTATGAAGATCCTCGGTAATCTCCTCTCTCTATTCGTTTACAGTATTAATTGAGTGCTATGAAAGCCGGCAGCAAATTTCAGCGGCGGTAAAATTTCATTGCGAGCACTGTACAAGCATCTGAGAGAGCATTAAGAAAGAACAGAGAATTGCCTCACAACACTCATACCACGGCGATACTTTCAGATAAACTTGTCAAGAACCTGTTTGAAAAACCTCTTTCCATGGTGCCAGTCCTCAGGATTCAAGTAAGATCACATCTCCTTTGAAGTTCTTCTGATGTTTTGGGTTGCGAGGGTGGTGGACTTATGGTATAAAAGACATGAAGTGAAAAGCATGTCGATAGTCGATCGAGGTACAAACATACATGCCGAATTCATGCATGAGGCCCTTAAAGAAGCCGGAAAATCATATGAAATGGGTGAAGTTCCTGTAGGAGCTGTCATCGTCTCTCTGGATGGAGAGCTTATTGCCAGAGCCCACAACGAATCAATTTCCCGAAACGATCCAACTGCCCATGCTGAGATTCTGGCATTGAGGAGGGCAGGTCAGAGCCTGAACAACTATCGATTGGTGAACACCACTTTTTACGTAACCCTTGAACCCTGTATCATGTGTGTCGGGGCCCTTATCCATGCAAGAGTTCGCCATCTCATTTATGGTGCGAAAGACATAAAGGCTGGTGCTGTAGATTCGTTGTATGATATCCCGAAAGACTTCAGGTTGAACCATAGGATGGAAGTCTCTTCAGGAGTCTTAGAAGAGGAATGCAGGGATATTATCCAGTCATTCTTCAGACGACTGAGAAACAATCAATAATATTTCAGGGATATTTCAGGAGAGGTGGCCGAGCTTGGTCGAAGGCGGTTGATTCGAAATCAATTGTCCCGAGAAATCGGGACCGGGGGTTCGAATCCCTCCCTCTCCGCCAGTGAATGAAGATATTGATTGGAAAATGACAAGCAGAGTGAACGGCAAATATACGGAGAGATGTCCGAGCTGGCCGAAGGAGCACGACTGGAAATCGTGTGTACGCCCAAAAAGTGTACCGAGGGTTCGAATCCCTCTCTCTCCGCCATAAATATTATTATGGGAGACAACTGCAGCTACACTGAATAAAAAAGTGCGACAGCTTTAGCTTTTTGAAAAGAGGTGCTTCAACGGCAATCAAATTTTAATCCGTGTAAAACTCGCATCCAAGTGAGCGTAATGAAAGAACAGTATATCACCATTCAATTCAGTATCTTCTTCTGACTAATTTATACATAATAATGTAAGGCAATTCCCTGTTCTTTCTTAACGCTCACTAAGACGCTCAGACAGCACACGCATTAAAATTTGACCGCCGTTGAAGCTTGCTGATATCTTTTTATTTCATGAAGCTTCTAAGAAACTTGAAGCCCACATGAAGTTTTTTATGAATAACCCTGAATTTAAAGCGTCAGGGTCATTTGTTAAAAAAGTTTGATAGCTGGATCCTACGCAACGAAGGGTTGCGAACCCCGTCAGATCCGGAAGGAAGCAGCGGTAGTAATCTCATTCGTGTGCCGTGGGGGATTCCAGCTATCATTCTATATATTGACTGAAAAAACTGAGAAAAACCTGAACTTATAGGGATTAATACTGTATTCCTGAAGTAAAAATTTGACTCCTCAAGTTTATATGGAACCCACTGGGTAGAGAATCCGCGGAGATCATATATATGTCTTATCTGGTCTTGGCTCGAAAATGGCGACCTCGGTTATTTGATGAGGTCGTGGGTCAAAGACATGTAACAAAGACCCTTGAAAATGCGATTATCAGCAGTAGAGTGGCCCACGCTTTCCTGTTTACCGGTACAAGGGGTGTTGGGAAAACCTCCGTGGCTCGAATTCTGGCAAAAGCCCTGAATTGTCAGGAAGGGCCGACTCCTCAACCGTGTAATCAGTGTCGGTCCTGCATGGATATCGCTGCCGGCATATCCATGGATGTCCTGGAAATTGATGGTGCATCGAATACGGGTGTCGATGATGTAAGAGAGCTCAGGGAAAATGTGAGGTATCTTCCCTCGAAAGGAAGATACAGGATTTATATCATTGATGAGGTACATATGCTTTCCAATAGTGCATTCAATGCACTATTGAAAACTCTGGAGGAGCCCCCAAGGCATATTATATTTATGTTTGCCACCACAGAGCCTCATAAGATTCCTAAAACTATCTTGTCCAGATGCCAGAGGTATGATCTCAAGAAGATCCCTGTCAAAGACATCCAGACTCAGCTCAAACTTGTTGTCGCCGATGAGAAGATACGGATAAGTGACAGCAGTCTGTCAATGATCGCCAGAAAGGCTGAAGGAAGCTTGAGGGATGCACAGAGTATCCTGGATCAAGCCATTTCATTTGGGGGGGAAAATATTGATGATAATGAAATTGCAGAAATTCTGGGCGTTATTGATCGGAAACTGCTTTATGAGACGTCCCTGTCAATCATTCAAAAAGAACCCCAAAAGTGCCTTGATATCATTGAAAATGTACATAATTACGGGCACGATATAAGAGAATTCTATGGGGACCTTCTGGAACATTTCAGAAATCTGATTGTAGCTAAGGTCACTCAGAACCCTTCAAAACTAATCGATCTCCCTGAAAACGAAATTGAGGAACTTATGGCTCAGGGGACTTTGGTGGCCATAGATGAGATTCAACTTTTGTTTCGGATCCTCTCCATGAGTGAAGAGGAAATCATAAAGTCAACACACCCCAAATTAATGATGGAAATGACCCTCGTCAGGATGGCTCATCTCAGGCCATTACTCTCCATCGATGATATCTTGGCAAAGATGAATCACCTGGAAGGGAGGTTGAAAGACCTCACAGGTGATGATGGTTTTTCAGAGGAGAGAAATCCTCATGGAATTGTGCACCAAAGTCCGGTATCAAGTGTATCGAAAGACTTCGAACGTGAAGAACCCACAGGTATTGATCATGATACACCTTTACAGGGAGAATGTAAAATAGAGAATCTGGACGCAAAAGAAATATGGATCAAACTGATCGACTTTGTGAGAAAACGAAGACCTCTTTTAGCATCCATGCTTGAAATAGGTGAATTGTTACATCTGGAAGATGGAAAGATCGATTTGGGATTTGAAGAGAATTCCGTATTTCTGGACAGTGTCAATGAGAGTCAGAACAAAGAAGAACTTCAGGGTATATGTAGAGAGTTTTTCAAGAAAGATATAAATATATGTATAAAACCTGTTGCTCCAAGCGCAGATACCCTTTCCATGAAGGAGAAGGAAAGGGAAAGGAAAGACAGGGCGGGAGAACTGAGACGTGAGGCCTTGGACAATCCGATTGTTAAAGACGCCATACATATCTTTGGCGGTGAGGTTACAGAGATAAAAATATGACAAGCATAAAATGAGTCAAGTGTCGGTTTCAAAGGCCCGGTTTGATTTTCTGATACCAATACAACGAGTGACCATTCACAAATGACTCTTTTCTGCAATCACTGCGTTATACTCGGATATGAGGACACATACAATATGTCCATTCATTCGCAATGTATTCCCAGAGTTAGAATCTTCGTCTTTCTTGATGTTGCAGAAAATATCTCACTCTTGAATGGACACTCGCTGAATATATGTTCGAGAACGAGGAATTCAGTTTTGGGGGTATATTCTGTTCACACTTGATCATAATGGAGGTACTGAATGGCAAAAGGTTTTGGAAATATTATGAAACAAGCCAAGATGATGCAAGAGCAGATCGGAAAAGTTCAAGAAGAGTTAGCCGGTAAAACCGTGGAAGCTTCAGCTGGTGGAGGAATGATTGTGGCGGTAGTCAGTGGGGCACAGGAACTCATTTCCATCAAGATAGATCCTGAAGTTGTCGATCCTGATGACATTGAGATGTTGCAAGATCTCATAGTAGCAGCGGTGAATGAAGGTATAAAGAGGTCTCAGGAGATGATGGCAGCAGAAATGAGCAAGATTACCGGCGGGATGAATATTCCCGGACTGATGTAACATCACTGATTAATGCATCAACTTTTACTGTACTCAACCATCCGGCTACTCAACTCTATGGGAAGGGAGTAGGATGCCAAATCCTTACTTTGCAGATTCCATTGATCGGCTGATCGGGAGGTTAAAGAAACTTCCTGGAATAGGCGAAAAGACAGCCACTCGTCTTGCCTTTTATATCCTCAACTCTCCTAACAAGGAAGCCGAAGAGTTGGCCAGAAGTATAATGGATGTGAAAGAAAATGTGTCCTTCTGTTCTGTCTGCTTTAATTTCTCTGACAGTGATCCATGCAAGATATGTCGGAATGAGAGAAGGGATAGCAGGACGATCTGTGTTGTGGAAGAACCTGCAGATTTTCTTGCAATAGAAAAGACCGGGAAGTATAATGGGAAATACCATGTCTTACAAGGCGTTCTTTCACCCCTGGATGGGGTCAGCCCCGATGAGATCAAGCTCAAAGAATTGTTGGAAAGGGTGCACAGCGGAGAAGTAGATGAAGTCATAATCGCCACAAATCCCTCAGTAGAAGGAGAAGCCACGGCAATTTACCTGACCAAGCTGATCAAACCCACAGGGATAAGAGTAACAAGGATCGCATATGGAATCCCCATGGGCGGAGATATTGAATACACCGATGAAGGTACTCTGTGGAAAGCCCTGGAGGGGCGAAGGGAACTTTAATGAGTGTCTTACTCTAGTTATTTTCATGTCTCTTATTCCAACATCTATTGCAAAAAGATCTTGACAAAAGGAGAGGAAAAGTATAGGTATAGCCTCGTTTTCTTCATTTCATCTATAAGAAGTAATATACTCCCCGGTAGCTCAACCGGCAGAGCGGGTGGCTGTTAACCACTAGGTCGTAGGTTCGAATCCTACCCGGGGAGCCAAAAATTAACAAGGCCTTTTTTCTTCGGAAAGAAGGCCTTTTCTTTTTGGTTTAGCAGGTGAAATTTTCTCTTTTCTGCAGAAAAAACAGTTTTGTTCAGGCACGAAGTTCTGACGGAGTTCTCCAGGAAATTTCCAAGTTCATCATTCAGAAGAAGAGGGGCGAGAGACACATCAGGCGACTGGTGTCTGTGTACGGGGAGATTCTCACCTTCGATGACCCCGAGAAGCGCCTTCCCGACATCGACCGCCTGGAGGAGTTTCGTCCGGGCGGACCCGACCTCTACAGACGGGTCCTTGTACCTGTATGTATTGAGCACGGCTTAGTGCTGCCGTTCTGGCTGTATACGGTAGCATACATCCGAAATAATTGGAGATTACTATCTATTGGTAAGTGGCCTTCCTGATTCCCTCCAAAATGTTTTGTAGGAAAGATTTGCCTTGCTTTTTGTCTCGCGAATGATATAACATCCGCTATCATATTCGAGCAGGAGACCAAAGGTCTTTCGCCTGCCAACGAGAGGTACACTGAATGGACAATGAAGATCGAAGTTTGTCGACCTTGGTAAAGGAAATCCGGCAGCAACTAGCCCTGAGCCAGGAGGACTTGGCTCGGCAGTTGGGTGTCAGCTACGCAACCGTCAACCGGTGGGAGAACGGGCAATCCCTGCCGTCCAAACTTGCCAAGGCTCAGTTGAGCGCCTTCTGCGAAAAAATGATCGAGCGCGGTAAATTGAGATTGTCGGAAGACCTTCTCGACTCTGCGGGACTCAGCCGGGATTAGGAGCGGATATGAACAACTTCAGCGGAAAAGTGAATTTCATCTGGTCAGTGGCAGACCTGCTGCGGGGTCCCTACCGCCCGAATCAATATAAGGACGTCATGCTCCCCATGACGGTGCTGCGTCGGCTCGACTGCGTTCTGGAGCCGACCAAGGACAAGGTGCTCGCCAAACAGAAAGCACTCTCCGGCGGGAAAGTCAAAAAGATCGATCCTCTTCTGTGCCGGGTTACGGGGGTGCCTTTTTACAACACAAGCCGCTATTCATTCGAGAAACTCAAAGGTGATCCCAACAACATCGCCGCAAACCTCACCAACTACATCAAGGGCTTTTCAACCCGCGCCCGGGAGATCATCGAGAACTTCGGCTTCGAGGAACACATCAGCAAGCTCGATAAGGCGGACCGTCTCTACCTACTGGTATCTCGATTTTGCGACATTGACCTACACCCACAAGAAGTCTCAAACCTTGAGATGGGCTACATTTTCGAGGAACTGATCAGAAGGTTCAACGAGGCGTCGAACGAAGAGGCGGGCGACCATTTTACACCCCGTGAGGTGATCCGTCTGATGGTCAATCTGATTTTCATGCCCGACAGCGATGTACTCACGACCAAGGGCATTGTCAAAACACTCTACGACCCGGCCTGCGGGACCGGAGGTATGCTGTCCGTTGCAGAGGATTATGTCCGGGAACTGAATCCCGACGCCCGCCTGGAGGTTTTCGGTCAGGACTATAACGCCCAAGCCTACGCCATATGCGGATCGGACATGATGATCAAGGGCCAGGACATCGAGCATATTGCCTTCGGCGACAGCTTTACCGACGACCGTTTCCCCCGCCACAGGTTCGATTATATGCTGGCCAATCCGCCCTTTGGCGTGGAATGGAAACCCGAGGCCGACTTCATCAAACGGGAGAACGAAGAGCAGGGCTTCGGCGGCCGTTTCGGAGCCGGTTTGCCGCGCATCAACGACGGGTCGCTTCTTTTCCTGCAGCACATGATCAGCAAGATGAAGGACCCCAAGGAGGGCGGTACGCGCCTCGCAATCGTCTTCAACGGATCACCGCTGTTCACCGGGGCCGCGGGATCGGGCGAGAGCGAGATTCGCCACTGGATTATCGAAAACGACTGGCTGGAGGCCATCGTCGCGCTACCGGACCAGCTCTTCTACAACACCGGCATCTATACCTATCTCTGGATCGTCACCAACCGGAAGGAGCCAAGCCGCAGGGGCAGAATTCAACTGGTGGACGGCACCGGCTTCTTCAAAAAGATGCGAAAGTCCCTCGGCAACAAGCGCCACGAAGTATGCGACGACCAAAGGGACGACATCACGCGGCGTTACGGCACGCTCAAGCAAGGCGAGCATATCCGCGTCTTCGACAACGAAGACTTCGGCTACCGCCGCATTACGGTCGAGCGTCCGCTTCGACTCAACTTCGCCGTGGGCAAAAATCGCATCGCACGGCTTGCCGAGAGCAAGGCCTTCATAAACCTGGCCACCAGCAAAGATGATATTTCCCCCGAAAAGTGGACATGGGGTTAAGCTACCATTTTCATTTCATATTCACAAGGAGAAAGCCCTCCTAAATATGAATGAATTCGTACTCGGTTATAAAAGATTTCAATGTA
>JAXHSZ010000542.1:0-11841 GCA_034190725.1 Thermodesulfobacteriota bacterium | reverse complement strand
GATTGCTGTTACAAATGACAGAAGATACTTTGAACCGGTAAGGAAGCACATATTCACTCCGCTTCCATTCTACGAGGATCAAATACGTTTGATATTCGAATATATTTTCAAGGATCTGAAGGCAGAACACCCCACAATTGTCCTCGCATATCCGGATACTGCAGCGGGTAATATCTCAAGGGATACCTGCAGAAAGCTGCAAAAAGTGTATGGCGTAAAGAATTATTCTGAGGCTATCATCTCTGTTGGAGCCGGAGATTTTACATCTCAAGTTTTGACCATAAAAAGGTCAAAACCCGATTATGTGATCATCCATGGATACATCGGCAGTACTTCCGCATTTGTAAGGGATGCATATAAGCTGAAATTAAAAAGCACTTTCATTGCTGTTCAATATGCTTGCGTCGATGATACTGTTAAACTGGCTGGTGTTACAGCAAAAGATCTCATCGGCACAAATGCCTTCTGCGCGTAGCAGGATGGGAGTCCGGGGATGACCGAAGCAAGAGAAATAGTCCTGAAATATCATCCGGAAACCGAATGGAACAGCAGGAATTACATACAAGGATGGTTTGCGGGGATGTTGATTCAAAGGGGACTGGAAAACGCCGGTAGAGATCTGAACCCTGAGACCTTAATCGAAGGCCTTGAGAAAATACGGGGCTTTGATACAAGAGGTATCTGTGGGGTTGTCTCTTATGGACCAAATGACCACAAACCTATTGATTACAGCAGGTTTTATAAAGCTGATGTTGACAAGAAAATGTTTGTCCCCATAACGGGTTGGAGGAAACCGGCTGAGTAAGGTTAAATTCTAAAACCCGGCACGACAAGTGATTCAAAGGAATTACTCTATTCCCAGGAACCTACAACCTCTCGTAAATGAAAGAATCGCTCAACTTAAGTCTAAAGATGGGATGCTAGAATTGTGAGTTATTTTTGCGCAGATCCTAAGTATGTCTATTCTCTCAATTAAATAGTATTGCCCTCCAGGGGAGGGGGATTTTAGTTCATTAAGGCCAATGAGTTGTTGCCAAGATTATATTAAGCTGCTATAAGAGAGGCTTAGAATGAAATGGTGCCCATCCGGAAAAGGCTTTTTTCCGCAATCTTTGCATCAGACTCAGACGTAAGGGCACATTGCAATGTACCCCTACATACCCAATGTATTCATGTGGTTAAAATCTTCATCTTCCTTGACCGTGCAAAAAATATCTCATTTCTGGATGGACACTCAATAAAATTCATCGCCATGTATGATTTGATAAAGGCGAAGGATTAAGCTTTGGTGATAAACACAATAAACCGAAATTTGACCATACAGGTTGAAATATTTTACAAACCTTGTTTTTCAGGTTAAGGTTCGGTGAATTCCATATGAAAGGAGGTGATATATCAAAGGCCAATACACCAAACAGGCAAGTTATTATAAAAAGACAAATACGTACGTCCTCATCAGATTTTAAAAGACCGTCTGATTGAATATGGATCAGTTCCTGAAGATGCTTTTTTCCCACTTGCTTATGTGAATCTATCTCTTATTCCTTCTGAAGAGAGTATGTTGCTACAAGCTGCCTTTTCCTGTCCTCAGACTACTCATTTTCCACTGTATCCTCAGATTTTCTCTCACATGTAGAGAAGCCATCTCTGTTGTTCCTCTCAAAGTTGTCAGTTCTTAGAATTTCAGACTTTTAAAAGAACTCTAGATTTTTCAATAAATAGCCTTTAATTGACACAATGGAAAGGAGGAACTCCATGATGAAGAGAGCATTGTATGGATCATTACCCGCCTTGTCTGGCATCTTAGTAATTTTCATCTCGGTTTTTTTGGTCGTGAGATCCGGAATGACTGAGAATGTCCCCGGTGTATTAGGAGACACCATAAAGATTGGCATGATATTTGACAAGACCGGGCCAACTGTTGCTGTCCAGGGACCGGCGGCCGACGGTATCAAGATGTATTATAAGTATGTAAATGATCAGGGTGGAATTAACGGCCGGAAGCTCAAATGGATCCACGAGGATGATCGTTATACGATATCAAAGCAGGTAGCGGCCTTTAAAAAGTTGATATTTAGGGATGAAGTCTTTACCATGCTTACGGGCGGATCTACTGGAGGGCTTATGGCATTGCAACCCATGATTAAAAAGGAAAAGATCCCTGTTCTGGGTGCGCCAACCTCTGACATTGCAGTTGTACCTCCAAGGAGGTATTACTTTACCAATGGGACGAGTTATGAGGATGAGATCAAGATACTGTTTGATTACATGTTTGATACACTGAAGGTAAAGAATCCAAGGATAGGTTTAGTAAGGGCTGATACTGAACATGGAAAAGTTGGTTCTAGAACTGCTAATATGCAGGCTAAACTGCGAAATATCAAACTGGCAGGAGAAGAAGTGGTGTCTCCAGGCGCACTGGATGCAACATCACAGGTGCTGAATCTAAAGATGGCTAAAGCAGATTACATAGTCCTCCATACGACTACCGGCAATGCTGCCGCTTTTATCCGCAGCGCCAGCAGACTGAAATTCAACCCTATGTATTTGGGGACAAAGTACGCTGGTGCGGAAGAGCTTATAAGATTGACAGGAGATGCCTCGAAGAATTTTCATATGGTTAATTCTTTCAGCAGGTGGTATGAGGACGTCCCTGGTGTAGTCAGGCTCAGGCGGTTAACCGGCAAATATTATCCTAAAGACAAAATAAAACCTGGTTGGTTTGTCCAGGGTTGGACACATGCCGTTGTCTTGGTCGAGGCCCTTAAACGGGGAGGCAGAGATTTGACTAGAGAAGGTCTCATAAAAGCTTTCGAGAGCTTCAAAGATGTTGAAACAGGTGGTTTGACCGGTCCCCTGACCTTTGGGCCTGGTATAAGGAAAGCAGGGGATTATGTAAGGTTGTATAAGACAGACGTGGTAAACAAAAGACTGGTGGCGATAACAGATTGGATGAGGCCGTTGAAGTAAACATGATTATAAGGAGGGAAGCTTTGGGAACAATAAAAATCAGTATTGTCTTGGTATTGAGTATATTTCTCTTTATTGCATCAACAGATGGAGTACAAGCAGAAAATACAAGAGGAGTTTCAGGAAAGACAATCAAGATCGGAATGATAATGGATCAAACAGGCCCTGCGGCCGAAATAGGGATCCCTTATGCAAAGGGTGTCAAGAATTATTTCAGACACCTCAATAACATTGGTGGCATAAACGGAAAAAAGATAAAAGTCATACTCGAAGACGATCGATATTCAATTCCCATGGCTTTTGCTGCGTTCAAGAAACTGATATTCAGGGATAAGGTACTTGCAATTATGTTCTGCGGAGGAACAGGTCAAAACACGGCCTTGTTCAAACAGATTGAGGAGAATAAAGTGCCCGTTATAACTGGAAGTTGGTCCTGGACCATGACAAACCCATTGAGAAGATATGTATTTTCACCTGGCAATGATAATAAAGATGAAATAAGGATTATTATGAATTATATTGTCGAGACCCTTAAAGCAAAAGATGTCAAAATTGCTATTGTCAGTCCCGATGCAGAATATGGAAAATCAGGGATTAGAGTGGCTGAAGAAAAGGCAAAGCAACATAAAGTTGAAGTGGTTGGAAGAGAAACCGTGCCTATAGGAATCATAGATGCAAGTTCCCAGGTCTTGAGTTTACGGAAAAAGAAGGCAACACATGTCATAACCCTAACACCCATAGGAACTACCCTGGCAATACTGCGAGAGTCGAAAAGGTTTGGTTATTCACCGATATTTTTTGATTCCTTTCATCTCTTTTCAGATGAGGTTGCGAAAATCGCGGGGAGTGCAGCAAGTAATGTGTACGGAGCCGGGGCATTTGCGTCATGGTTTGATGATGAGGAAGGGATTAATGAGATGAAGAAAGTCTCTCTCAAATACTATCCTAAGATAGAACCACAGAACAGATACTATGTAAAGGCATGGATATCCTCAATTATTGCTCATGAAGGCATAAAGAGGGCAGGCAACAATCTATCTCCCGATGGTTTTGTAAATGCTTTGGAGACAATAAGAAATTTTGATATGAAAGGTCTCACAGGACCGATAAACTATAGTTCAAAGGTTCACAAGGGGAACGATTATGCGAGATTGTATAAGGCTGATATAGAAAAAGGTTATTTCGTCCCTGTGACTGATTGGGTAAGATCAGAGTAGACAGGGCTGTATTTTTTAAAATTGAAGACAATTTGAAAAGTATGAGGGGAAGGAGGTGGTGTATATAATTATATTCTTTTTCAGTTGATTCTAAAAGCTTGCACTATAGAGTAAAGACCAGGTTGTGGAAGTATTGTTCTCGCAGATGTTCCGTAATATTGCTAAGCGCAGGTATTAGAATATCTTATTCATGTTGAGAAGATTGAGTTTCGATTTCATTTCTTTGAGTTGTTGCTCGCTGTCCTTCCCGAGTTCATGTTCTCTTTCCAATTCATATTCCTACTGACTCATGCCAAGTCTGCTGACCATTTCATCGCGAATTCTCAATTGTTCATGTGATTCCCATTTATAAAGAGTTCTATTCAGGTGTGTGTAAAGGGGGAGAATGATGAATATGAAAGAAAAGTTTTTTTTGATTGTTCTTGCAGTTTCAATCGTTATCCATTTCAGCAGCCTTTCCGGTCATGCAGGAGATGTGAGAGGAGTGACGGACAAAACAGTGAAAGTGGGAATCGTTGGCGATTTAACCGGCCCGATCGCCACAGTCTGGATTCCAGTAGCAGACGCATTAAAGGATTATTTCAGAAATGTAAATGAAAAAGGGGGAGTAAATGGCAGAAAGATAATCAGTGTCTTTGAAGATGACAGATATTCCATACCAATGGCCCTTTCCGCTTTCAAGAAGCTTGTATTTCGAGATCAAGTTCTCCTTCTTATGGCCGCCTCCGGAGTGGGGCATACCCATGCGATAATTCCTCTGTCTGAGAAAAATAAGATGCCCACGATAGCTCAGACAAATGATAAGAGATACTTTGATCCTGTTAGAAGATATATATTTACGGCGATTCCATTTTATGAAGACCAGATAGAATTGATCTTTGAGTACATATTCAACGACCTTAAAGCAAAGAATCCCACCATCGCTCTTGCTTACCCGGATACGGCTTCGGGTTACATTTCAAGAGATACATGTAGGAAGCTGGCCAAGGTTTATAATGTGAAAAAGTATATTGAAACCGTCATAACTACCGGAGCCGGTGATTTTTCATCACAAATATTATCCCTTAAGAGATCAAAACCCGGCTATGTCATCATCCATGGATATGTGGGCAGCACTGCATCATTCTTGAGGGATGCAAAGAAGTTGAAATTCAAAAGCGATTTCATCGCTATCCAGTATGCCTGCGTCGATGATACGGTCAAGGTAGCAGGCGCTTCGTCTGAGGGGTTGATAGGTACAAACGGTTTCCCTTCATGGAATGATACAAGCCCCGGAGTGGTGGAAATGAGAGAAATTGCTCGCAAATATCATCCGGAGGCAAAAAAGCAAAACAGAAATTACATACAGGGGTGGTTCGGAGGCATATTGATCCATAATGGGCTCGAAAATGCAGGAAGGGATCTCAACAAAGAGATGGTTGTCGAGGGTTTTGAAAAGATACATGAATTGGATACAAGGGGGATCTGTGGAATAGTTACTTATGGGCCTGATGATCACAAACCCATTGATTATAGCAAGTTCTATAAGGCCGATGTAGAAAAGGAACAGTTTGTTCCCATCACTGATTGGAGAAAACCCGCCGTAATGGATTGAATGGACATGGAGCGGATATGGAAAACAGATTCTTGGATGGAGAGAATCTCTCATCATGCGGTTTTTCTGTTTCAGGTATCTGGTTTCAGAAGCAAAAGGCACAAGACCTGGAACCTGACACGAAGAGTTATTGAAAATTCATTTTGCATCAATATGGATAATGCTCCCAGCAGAGTGCCTATTCGTTGCGACATATATTTAGATGTGGTGCAAAGAATTATAAGAAAAAAACTATGGAAGACAAACAAGACTGATATAAGGAAGGGATTTATTAAAAGAGGGAATTGACAACATCCAGGGAGACAGTCAATCCGGGATCCACAACCGGATGGTGAGATATTCTCAATGACGGATTTTAAAGGAATGTACAGAAGAAAGGGGGTGGTCTGACTCACACAAAAGCCATACAGAGGTGATTCAATAATTGGAACAATCACTTTTTATCGTCTGAATATGAATAACGAGTCCATTACGTGCACTTAATCTGCATTTTGGTCTGAGTACATTATTATTAGCTCTTTCATGCTGATACGGATTTGTTCACCCCCTCTTTTTACACTACATGCTGAATTCACAGAAGTCATTTTTTTGTTCTATATCGTCTCTCTCACTCTTTCCACATGTTCCAATTATTTCAAAATATTTATCTAGTGTCTGAATGAGAACTAGGATTTTTCGTCAAGGTCAAGGAAGATCAAAATTTTAACCGCAGGAATATATTGAATATTTTGAGGATTAAAATTTTTATCTGACGCAGAGATTGTCGAAAAAGACAGTTTTCATTCGGGCACTATCTGGATTCTCAATGCTTATATGATGCCGGCTGATAAGGAGTTTTTTTCGGACATTCCATAAACCCGGAATTCCGATAATCATAACAGAGTTTCTTGGACACGTTCATTGAGTGTACATCCCTGTTTTCTTTTATCATCAGTTCTTGACAGTAACGACCACAAATACACTCATTATGCAGGAGGAATATTATGGAAAGGAATTGTCTAGTGAGAATCATGTACATATTCGTTATTTTTGGTGTCAGTTTTATATTTCTTACAGATGAAAGGTGCGTCTTTGCAAAAGAGGTCAGAGGAGTTACTCAGGACGCTATAAAAATAGGGGCTATTATCGATCAAACAGGTGCAGCAGCTTCAATAGGTATCCCAATAGCAGATGCGATGAGGACATATTTCAGACACATCAATGACAAGGGAGGAATCAATGGAAGAATAGTAAATGTTTTTATTGAGGACGATCATTATACGATCCCCGGAGCAGTCTCTGCATTTAAGAAATTGGTATACAAGGATAAGATTCTGACAATGCTTTTCTGTGGTGGAACTGGCCAGACGAAAGTTTTTAGTTCAAAGTTAGAGAAAGAAAAGTTGCCTGTTATAACCGTAAGTCTTGCAGAGTCAATGACAACACCCCTCAAAAGGTATATTTTTACGCCTTCGGCCAGTTATGATGATGGGGTGGATGTCATCGTCGATTATATCATGAAAGATCTCAAAGCAAAGAATCCCAAAATAGCCGTGGTCTATCCAGATGTTGAGTTCGGCAAAACGGGTATGCGTGCTGCTGAAAAATATCTTAAGAACTATAATCTGAAGTTAGCAAGCAAAACTATTCTTGCCATAAGCGCCATTGACGCTACTTCTCAAGTATTGACTTTAAAACGATTGAATCCGGATCATGTGATCCTTCATGAGGGTGCTGCGGCGATCATTTCCTTTTTAAAGGGTGCCAAAAAATATGGACTCAAGAGCCGGCTTTTTGGAACTTTTTATGTGAGTAGTGAGGATACGATTGCAATAGCCCGCGATGCCTCTCAGGGACTCTTGGCAGTGAGTCCTTTTGGATTTTGGCACGATGATCTTTCCGGAATAGCTAAAATGAGAGAAATCACAAAACAATATCAACCAAACACAGAGCCTAAGACCCGAAATTATGTCCAGGGATGGGTTACTTCCTTGATCTGTGGAGAGGGTATGAGACGAGCCGGCAGAGATTTGTCCGGAGACACCCTGGTTGATTCTTTAGAAACTATGGAAAACTTCAGTACCGGTGGAATATCCAGCCCTATACGTTATAGTAAGACCAACCATAAGGGGGGAAGGGGAAACAAACTCTATAAAACAGATGTGAAAAAAGAGAGATTTATCGCCATCACGGAGTTTCAAGAACCGGCCTTTTAATTCTCGAATTTTCGTTATTCCTTTTAGCTCAACTTAGGTTGAAAATTCGGTAGGCGCATGCCTGTCAGATGAAGTGAATAAAGGTTTGTACCAGTAAATTACGAGATTTGACCGAAACCGAGTTGAACAGGGCGATGGACTTCAATCACTGATGGATATTGGGTTGTGGATCTCTCAACAAAGCAAAAGGATATAACAAGATTTACATTGTGTATGTGCGGGGAGTGAACTGTATCAGCAAAAGTAAGTGCATAATCGTTATTAATTTAATTGTAAAGTGAGGATAGCCTCTACTCATCGGTGAAAATGGTTTATTGGTGTCAGGGCTTTTCATGACAATTGCTGTGACAACCACTCCCTTCGGTAATGTATACCTCCTTCTGAGATCCATTGGGCCTTGTTTCACTACAAGCTTTTCAAGGCTGATCCTGAAACAGGCAGGTTTGTTTCCATCACGTATTGGCAAAAACCATCAAGCCAGTATTCAATATTGGTAACGGGCAGTACTATCAAAGGAAAATCCTCATGAATGTAGTAACCTTACTCGTCTGATTTGGTGATTTCGATGTCAGGTATTTTCCTGTTGAATCTGGAGAAACTGAGAACACCACCTGTATATCAGGGGACATTATCAAAATTGGCTTAATAACTGATAAAATGAATGAGTAGTTTTATTTGACGAAATAAAAAAGGGGGAACCATGAAGAATAGATTTTTTGATAGAGGCTGTCATATATCATTATTTATTCTTATCATTATTATCTCTCTATTTTATATCATCACCTCTGTCCATGCGAAAGAAGTAAGAGGGGTGACAGATACAACAGTCAAGTTGGGAGTAATCGGTGACCTTACAGGGCCAGCCGCAGACACATGGAGACCCTTAGCAGATGCGATCAAGATTTACTACAAGTATATAAATGATCAAGGAGGTATCCATGGCAGAAAGATAAACTATGTGCTTGAAGATGATCGTTATTCCATACCTATGGCAATGGCAGCTTTTAAAAAACTCGTTTTCAGGGATAAAATACTGAGTCTTACACCAGGGGCATCAGGAGCCGGGCATACCCATGTATTAATCCCTCTTTGCGAGAAGCACAAGGTGCCCCTCTCCGCTGCGACAAATAACAAGGATTTTTTTCAGCCTGTAAGAAAGTATGTCTTTACAACCCTCCCTTTTTATAGCGATCAAATAAAGCTGATGTTCGAATACCTATTGACGGATTTAAAGATTGAAAATCCAAGAATATCCCTGGCCTATCCTGATACTGCAGCAGGCAAGGATGTGCGGGATTCAGTTCAGGAAGAAGCAAGGGCAAGCAACATCAAGTTATTGAGTGAAGTGATCCTACCTCTGATGGGAGGTGATTGTAGTTCTCAGGTACTCAATTTAAAGAGAGCAAAGCCGGATTATATTATAATATATGGACATGTTGCCGGTGCAGTATCCTTTCTCAGAGATGCAAAGAAACTCAGTCTTTCTGCTGTGAGTTTTATTACTCAGTACGGATGTGTTGAGGACACCGTGAAGATAGCAGGTGATGCGGCCGGGAATATGATGGGTGCCAATGGCTTTGGCTCATGGCATGACAATAGCCCTGGCATGAACAAAATAAGGAAGGTGACGCTCAAATATTACCCTGGTTCGGGGAGTCGAAATAGGAACTTTATGCAGGGTTGGTTTATTGCCATGACGGCTGTTGAAGCATTGAAGAATGCAGGAAGAAACTTAAATGATGAGACACTGATAGATGGGTATGAAAAAATAAGAGGTTTTGATACTCAGGGGATATGCGGTTTCATCGATTTTGGTCCCAAAGACCATAAGGCAATAGACTATCACAGGATCTACAAGGCTGATGTAGAAAATAAAAAACTTATTCCGATTACTGAGTGGAGGAAGCCTTATGCAAGAGACTAGAGTAATGAAATTGAGAAAGAACAGATTTTTTTATGGAGGAAGAAGTCTTGGCATGGAAAACAACTTAGTGAAAAGAGTAATTTTTATCTTGCCTGTTCTGATATTTATTTTGTTTTTAAGCGGAGTTCCAGTTGATGCGGAAAAAGGGATTGGTGTGACGGCACATGACGTGAAGATTGGAGGACTCGTTGATTTTACAGGCCCTCTTGCTGACACCTATAAACCTCTGATAGAAGCTGCACGTATATACTTTCGAAATATAAATGATCAAGGCGGGGTTCATGGGAGAAAGATCAAGCATCTGATTGAAGATGACAGGTATTCCATACCGGCGGCGTTGTCCGGTTTTAAAAAACTTGTGTTCAAAGATAAGGTGCTGTCACTTGTTCCAAGCGGATCAGGTCTGGGGCATACTCACGCACTGATTCCTCTGGTGGAAAAGCACAAAATACCGTCCATTGCCGCTACAAGTGTTGCCAAGTACTTATTCCCTGCAAGAAGGTATATCTTTTCACCCCTTCCCTTCTATGAAGATCAGGTTAAACTCATATTTGAATATATTACTGAGGATCTCGGAAATAAAAATCCAAAGATAGCTATAGCGTATCCGGATGTAGGGTCCGGAAAAGTCACGTTAAAAGCTGCACGAGAACAGGCTGAACTGCTTGGAATAAAGCTTCTTGGTGAAGCCGTTATCCCGGTTATGGCCGGGGATTGCTCTTCTCAAGTGATAAACCTGAAACGATTGAATCCTGAATACATCATTATACATGGTTATGTTGCCAATACTGTTTCTTTTTTAAGGACTGCAAAGAGAATGGGTCTTTCCAGCACTTTCATTGTGATTCAATATGGATGTTCGGAGGAGACTGTGAGGATAGCTGGAGATGCAGCGAAGAATATGATTGGTATCAATTGTTTTGGTTCATGGCACAATGATAACGTCGGCATGAAGAATCTGAGAGATATAACACTGAAATACAAGCCCGGATCGAAAAATAGGACCAGAAATTATATGCAAGGCTGGTTTGTTGCCCTTTTGGTCCATCTGGCATTGGAAAATGCAGGCAGGAATCTGGATGGAGAGGCTATGGTGAACGGGTTTGAGAAGATAAAAGGCTATAATACGAAGGGCATTTGTGGTGTCATCGGGTTCAGCCCCACAGACCATAAAGCAATAGACGAACACAGAATTTACAAAGCTGATGTAGAGAAGAATATCCTTATTCCCCTTACAGGATGGAGGAGACCAAAAGAATAAGATGTGACAAAAACTCAAAAACCGATCTTTCAAGAGGGGGAGTGTCCGTTACTCACAGACCACTGCCATCAATTCAAAGGAGAGCCCAAATCATGAAAACAGGAAAAAAATTAGTGCTTCTGGGAGGTTTTTTTATTGTTCCTTTTATCCTTTTTGGCAGTCAAAACGGATATGCCGATGATGTGAGAGGGGTTACAGAGACAAACGTAAAGATTGGGCTCGTATGCGATCAAACAGGTCCTATAGCAGACATTACGCTGCCGTTGAGTGAGGGGGTGAGGAACTACACCCGATATATCAATGATCAAGGTGGCATTCATGGGCGGAAAATGAAACTCATCGTGGAGGATGACCGTTATTCCATTCCCGTTACAATGGCTGCATTTAAGAAACTCCTCTTCAAAGACAAGATTCTGGCACTCATAGGCCCCGGTTCCCTCGGAGGTGCCAGGACCCTCATGAAACAGATTGAAAAGTTGAAACTCCCTACCATAGCCCCCATTGCAGACAGGGTACTCGTAGACCCTTTCAGACGATATATCTTCCTCCCTGTAGGTTTCTATGACGATGAGGTAGGAGTCTTTTTTGACTACATTGTCCATGATCTCAAGGAAAAGGCGCCGAAGATCTGTCTGGCTTATGTTGATGCAGAGTCAGGGAAAGTAGTCAGGGATCATGCA
>JAXHSZ010000541.1:0-10624 GCA_034190725.1 Thermodesulfobacteriota bacterium | reverse complement strand
CAAATCAAAAGTTTATTCACAGTTTTAAATAAAATTCAAAACAAATTTGATCAAACATATCAAGAAGATCGCATTGAGAAATGTATTTCATGTTTCATATGTGTGGTTTTCACTCATCATTGACTGGAGAGTCATCAGTACAGTCGAGATGAGGAAAAACAAAGATTCAATTGTTTTCCGGATAATCAACATCAGGGGAGAGCAAAGAGAACCAGAGCCATTCCTCCTTTCAAAAATATTTGAGCCCTGGGCAGTCTTCCTTCCCCCTCCTCTAGGGAGATTTGCCCGGCTCCGGTTCCAGGCTCCCCCCCTCCAATGAAGAGTAATTTTTCAGTCATTCTTCCTTGAAAATGGAACTTCCTACTGAATCATACTGGAAAGGATGAGTGTATATTTGAATTTCAGTAGAAGGGGAAACCAAAAGAACGTTTTTAATCATGTTTACATTGTGCTCCCCAAGCGCCGCCGGTTAGTACAGCATCATGATCGGTCTACCAATACCGGTGGCCAATGGGGGCACCACTTCTGATCCCTCAACTTTCCACCCTTGCTATAGGCCGGTACTTTTACTCATATGCCAACATATGGAAAAAGTATAATTACGGTGAGTAGACTTGCCCATATGCTTGGCAACTGCACAGGTTGAAACATTTGAAGAAACTCTAGACTGTCAAGATATATATGATACGATAAAAAATGGTGCGCCTGCCATGGATAGATTGATCATCATTGTTAAGGAGATTAAAGGGAACTGTCCTGTTTACAAGGTAGGGAATAAGATTGTTTTAGATGATGGATATCGAGTGAATTGTAAAGAATCCTGCGATCTATGCATGCATTCTTTATCATCCATTCTGCCTTATTATGTTGCCCTCTTTCATGAAGTGGATCCGATACAGTTGAGACTGACCAAAGATGGGAGAAAGGCCTACGTCCAGTGTCTTGATCCCTGTAATTACACAGGTGGAGGCACTGTTGTTTTTGAAATGGAAAAGGTTATGCAGGGATAAGGTTAAAATGTCCTATGAGAGATGGGGAGTTGGGGTTGTGCCTTTGATAATGAACTTTGGCTTTTTCAAGATGACTTACACCATAGCAGTAAATGCAGCCGAACAGACGGATAAAGCATGTAATCCCATTACACAAACAACCTTATGGGAGCATGGAGTTCATAAGAAATAAATGAAGCAAGCAGCCGGCAAGTGGTGAATTTGGCTAATCGTATGGGTCGGAACAATTCAGAGGGGAACCGAAGCCTTGTACAATACGGCTTCACCCGTGATTCCATACTGTGTAACACCTGCAGGGACAAGAATCGATATTCCCTTTGATAAAGGCAAAACCTCTCCTGTTTCAAGATCTCTGACATGAGCTGTACCTTCAATGCAAAGCAATATCTCCACACTTCGATTTGTGGAACTTATAAAGGATTCTCCTTGATGAACAGAGACCACAGACAGTAAAAACTCTTCTGCAGGGGTAGGATAGACTTCTTCACAGATCCCTTTTCTTATGGATTGAATCTTTTTCGCACTTTCCACTCTAAAATTCACGACATTCAATAGCTCATTGATATCAATATGCTTGGAGGTCAAACCACCCCTCAATACATTATCGGAGTTTGCCATCAGTTCAATGCCCAAACCACCAAGATATACATGAAGTTCACCAGCAGAGACGTAAACGGCTTCTCCGGGATTCAATCGTACCGGGTGCAAATAGAGAGGGGATAAAACACCAATATCACCTGGATAGAAATAATTGATTTCAATCATACAGTGGGATGTAATGTCTTTTGAGGTATGTCTCTCTGCACGGTCAATAGCTTCTTCAACAACCCGTCTCTGCCTTTCTCTTTTCATGGTCATGAGTGTCTCTATGAAGTGTCTTAATCCATGGAAGTCAGGTTTTGTTTTAAAGGATGATAATTCTTTCGAGAGTGTTACAGGACATGTCTTTTCCATTAATTTCAGGATCTCTTCCACCTGACGAAATCCTTTCAAAATATGGAAATGCGTCAGAGCACAGATGATCTCTGGCTTGTGGTTTTCATCTTTGTAGTTTCGCTCCGGTGCTTCAAGAGATATTCCCAAACGATTCTCTCTGGTAAATCCTTCCCGGGCCTGATTCAGATTTGGATGGACCTGCACGGACAAAGGCTGATCAGCCGCCAAGACCTTAAATAAAAAGGGAAGTCTGTTGAAAAACCTTTGCGCAATCTCTTTTCCTAAAATTGATTCCGGATCTTTCTCAATGACCTCTTTCAGACTTTCCCATTCCCCTTCGACCATTACTTTCGACGGATCTTTTGGATGGGCTCCCATCCAGAGTTCTGCAATGGGCTTATTTGAGGTCTTTGATAATCCAAGGAGATTTTGTATTTCTGTTTTGGAACCCCATTCATATTCTTGCGTCGGGTTGTCCAAAACACGTATCTTTGCAAATGTTTTTCCTTGATTCTTGGAAAACTGGGGGTCTGTCAATATTCTTTGCCTTGTGTTTGGGGAATATTTTTAGATCAGACCTGAGGATCTATAATGAAACAAAGAGAACACCTGTACATCTCATCTTCAGGCCATCTTCGCATGATTCTCTCAGACAAAATCCTCAGAATACACAGTGTATTCCAATGGTACAATCTTCGTCTTCCTTGACCGTGCAAAAAACCCATTTCTGAGTAAACACTAACGAATTTCTTAATACTGGGCGGGCAACTTGATGGTAAGACAATATCAATCTTTTCCTTGAAAGAAAAGAGAATATCCTAGCATTTTGTAAACTAATTTTGCCGCAAGGAAATCAGGGGCTAAAAGCCCGGGAATAGGACAGAGTTCCATTACATCAAATCCAACAATGTTTCTTTTTTTGGCTACCTCCCTCACAATGCTCAATATTCCATGCCAGCTTAATCCACCGGGTTCCGGTGTGCCCACAGATGGCATAATAGCAGGATCTAAGACATCCAGATCTACCGTAATATACACATTAGGAGAGAGATGTGAAATTATCTCATCAATCAGGTCTTCACTCTTAATGAGATCCGTTTCAAAGAACACGGGAAGCTTTTTCTCATGAATCAACTCCATTTCTTCTGAAGAGATACTTCTCATGCCCACTTGAACGGTGGAGGAATACTCTAAAATCCTTCTCATTACGGTAGCATGATTATATTTGGTTTCACAGTAGGAATCTCTCAGATCTGCATGAGCATCTAATTGCAGTACACTGAGGTCTTTATATTCTTCAATAAAAGCTTTTACGGAACCAATGGTGAGTGAATGTTCTCCCCCCAGCATTACCAGCAACTTCCCCTTTTTTATTAAAAGAGTCACTATATCGTACACCCTCCGAACCATTCCCTCAGGACCCGACATGTCCGGCTCCAGTTCGTTCAGGGTGTGTATACCGACCTTATAAAACTCCGATAGAAGCTCTTCATCATAGAGTTCCATGTAGGCCGAAGCATTGATAATAGCTCTGGGCCCTTCCCTTGCTCCGCTCCGGAATGAGACTGTCTGATCGTATGGGACAGGGAGGATGACCACCTTTGACGTATCGAGTCGAGAGAATTCCTCTGTTAATCCTCCAAAATTGAACGGCCCAAACAACTTACTGTTGAGTATCTTCTTTTCCTCGGAAGAAAATGAGCTCAGTTACAACACCTCCAGCTTCGTTCCCATCTTGAATTTGGGAAACTTTCTTCTTTTGAGTATCTCTTTCGAACTGCTCAATGTGGCACTGGCAATGAGAGGGAATGCTATAGTTGCATCTGCGTATACTGATACGCATGTAGCTTCACTCGATATCTTTCCCCATGATTTCGCTTCTCGGAATGTGCATCCACTGAGCCCTCCCCAGTGTGGAGCATCCGTTGATATCTGAATCCCGTATTTATGCCCGTTCGGGCTTTCTACATCGATAAAACGTGCAACGATTTGAGCCTGTTGTATAAAGTTCTTGGGCACTCCTCCCCCGATGTATATCACTCCGGTTGCTTGAGAGGTTCCAACAATCTCAGCAATCTCCAAAATATCAGCGATAGTATCCAATTGTAACCTACTCGTTCCATCATACCTTTCTAAAGCAATGGAAATACCTATAGAGCTATCTGCTATGGCTGGGCAATAAATTGGTAGATCTTCCTTATATGCAGTCGTTAATATCCCGTCTTCATCGCCTGAATCTGAGAGTTCTTTCCCGAGCAGGTAGAGAAATTCTCTTGTAGTGTAAGCATGACTCTGATCTATATCTCTGGCCAATTTTTCTATGAATTCATCGGTCTTTTCAAACTCCTTCTCATCGGCAAAAACATCGTAAATACGGTCTATCCCTTCTTCGAAAAGTTCCATATCATCCACCTGGGCACTTCCTTGCCAATGATATCTTCCAAGGGATTCATGACAATCATGAAAGAGGTTTGCCCCTGTCGAGACAATACAATCTATCAACCTATTCTCTATCAGGCACGCAACGAGTTTTCTCATTCCAGCCGGTACCATTGCGCCTGCCAGCCCAAGAAATATAGTGGTTTCATCCTGCAACATATTGCCCCATATATCCATTGCAAGAGATATGTTCTTTCCCTGGAAAGCAGTCTTACCCATCCTTTCCACGAGTTCCCTCACATCAGAAAGGTCATCCAACACGAGTGGTGAAACCGGTGTATGTAAACATTTTTTCTTCATTGTTGCTTCCCTACCTTGCCAGCCCGACTCGTTCTTTAAAGACTATATCGGTGGCCAAACGGATATCTTTCGGAAACTCTAGTCCTCTATCCAAAAGATTGACTTCCGTTTTCTCCAAACCAAACAAGTTTTCTATAAAACGGACTGCATTATCCGGATTAAAGATCTTGCACGAAAAGATATCGAGACTCAAATATTGTTTTAATGGGAAGGTATGAATGCTTATATGACTTTCAGCGATAAGAACAACACCAGACAATCCCCAATCCTCGGGCTTCTTTCCAACGTATTTGAAAACGTACGGAGGCATGATCTTTGTCATTCCCATCTTATCAGGATATGTATCTAGAAAATTATAGATCAAATCCATATCTTTTAGTATCTCGCTGCTGCTGCCGTACCCGTCTATCATCAGATGTTGTCCAAAGCATTCCATCTTTCCATATACCTCCTTTACCTCAAGATTCGAAACCCATTCACAGGGTAAAAAACAGATGGAACAATACCCCATATATGAACCCAGATATCTGCGTGTCCTGATCAAAGACTGCTCTGTCCTTGATGAATGACTTACGCAAACTGAGTTTTCTTTTAAAAATCAGGTCTTTCAGGCAGACTTTCAAACCTGCAATTTTTAATTGACAAAATCTGCCCTAAAAGTATCCGCAATAAACTTTTTATTAGAGAAACATTGAGAGGTGAAAAGGTCCGTCTTTTCAAATTCTTGAGACTGGGGGAAACATGGTGGTGAGTCATTCGGGGGGGGATTTAAATATCTACATAACATCTACCCCCAATCCACCATCTTCCTAAGACTGAGCTTCTTTTTATCTACCTCATCCGAGGTATCCATAAAAACTCCCCTTTTAAGTGTTAACTCCAATGCTTGATATACAGGATAGAGTCTCCTAATATTATTATGGAAACCCTTTGCCATGAAGTAAAGAAGCACTCTGTCAATGAAATGCTCCTTTGGATGGCTCTTCCTCAGATTTTGACAAGTGGCTATAAAAACTTTTAATATTTACATTATATTAATTTAAATGTCAAGTAAATTTTCATGATTCCGTCAAACTCATACATAACACATTGATTTTTAAAATTATCTTCCCAGACCATCAAAAACCATACTGGCCGTTCCAACGGCCCTGAATGCCTTAATAAAACTCTTTGCCTCTTCATACGCTTTGGTTTCGATAGGATCAGCATACTCTTTGTTAATGGAATCAATCTCCGCTTTAAAAGGTTTGGTGGCAAACTTGATGTCCTTTCCTTGATCTTTAGCCCATGTTCTCATTCGAGCCATCAGTTCCTCAGGGAGTCCTTCGTGGACTACATTTTGCCAGATGGTTCCCACATTTCCCTTTCGAATACCGTAATCTGCAAACCTTCCGACTAAATTAAGAGGGGTCCCTGTAATCCCATGTTGTGCGATGACAACACCATATGACTTCACTGCTTCATAGACTTCTCCGGTTCTTTGAAGGTCTATGGATATTTCTTCTCCTTCAAGGTAATTTCCATGTTTTGAACCATTGTTAATGGCAAGAAAATCAGGGTGTATATTCTTTTCGTTCAAACCTTGAATGAATTCAAGGGCATCTTCAACGGTTGTAATAGTACCTTCTGATCCGGCTGCTTTTATCTCGCCAACCTCAACTTCTAGGCCTATTCCTTCATTGACGATGGGTTGTGCCAACTCCTTGGTAATTCGGATATTGTCCTGAACAGGATTGAACGAAGCATCTATGGCAAAGGAAGTATATCCTGCTTTCAATTCTTCTGAAATCAGATTCCTGGCCGACTCTATTGCGTTTGTGGATGTATCCTTCACGGTGATATGGTCTCCATGGATAAAGAACGGTTTTGTGAAACCTCTCTCATCTGCATACCCAATTACCGTTTCAAAGTATATCTTTGGATTTTGTCCTGTATAGCCTCCGTCCACATCTCCTTCGGATTTTGCAAGTTCAAATGCGACCACTGCATCGAGTTCCTCAGCAGCCTTCATAATACCGGGGACAGCATGCTTTATCCGTGTATTACATGCCATAATAATAACTTCTCGGTCCTTCAACACCCTCAAGATGTCTTTGGAATTGAGTAAACATACCCTACTTGAGCTTCCAAGTTTTTCTTTGACTCTTTCGGGTCTGAGATCTAATACCCTGTCAATTGTTTCTTTCGATGGCATATTATTCCCTCCTTTCTTGACATTAGGTTAGTATTCATCAATTCAATATACTCTTTCCAGATGGAGGTTTCAGGTCTTTTATTATTCAATCCTGACACCGGACACTTGAAACCTGAAATCTTGAGTGATAGGAAATAAAATGCAAACTCCTTTTGTAACAAGATGAATGATGTCGATTTATACATAACTTTTACAAAATTTTCACATATCGACAATGGTATGAACTCAATACTCCTTTGTCAGTAAATCTTTGCCTTACACCATGAAATGTTATAAATATTCGTTTATCAGTATCTCAGCGATCTGAACGGCATTTAGGGCTGCACCTTTGCGGATATTATCAGCAACAATCCACATATTGATTCCCTTCTCAATGGAATAGTCCTCCCGAATCCTTCCTACGAATGTATCATCCATACCGGCTGCATTGATTGCCAAAGGGTATCCCTGAGATGAAGGATCATCAAGGACGGTTACCCCTGGAGCATTGGAAAGTAACTCTCTCACATTATCTTCGGTGATCTTTTTTTCTGTTTCGATGTTCACCGATTCAGAGTGACCATAAAATACCGGGACCCTGACAGTGGTGGCGGTCACTCCTATGGAATCGTCCTCCAGTATTTTCCTGGTCTCATTCACCATCTTCATCTCTTCTTTGGTATACCCATCTTCCAAGAAGACATCTATATGAGGTAAGCAATTGAATGCTATCTGGTGAGGATAGACCTCGCATTCAACATCCTGGAAGTTGAGGATGTCTCTTGTTTGATTGAGAAGCTCATCCAGGGCCTTCTTTCCGGTTCCGGATACGGCCTGATAAGTTGACACCACAACTCTCTTGATCTTTGCAATATCATGAATGGGTTTCAGCACAACAACCATCTGTATGGTTGAGCAGTTTGGATTGGCGATGATTCCTTTATTTACATATTCGGCAATGGCATGTGGATTGACCTCCGGAACAACAAGAGGCACGTGTGGATCCATCCTGAATACACTGGTATTATCGACAACGATACAACCGGAATCAGCTGCAATAGGGGCATATTTCTCACTCACAGATCCTCCTGCTGAGAACAGACCTATATCGATGCCTTGAAAAGAATCTTCTGAGATAAGCTCAACTTTTCTCTCTCTATTCTTAAATTCCATTGAGAAACCGGCAGATCGACTTGAGGCCAAAAGCCGTATATCCCTCACAGGAAAAGACCGTTCTTCCAATATCTTGATAATCTCGTTCCCAACTGCTCCTGTGGCCCCTGCCACTGCGATGTTGTATTTTTCTTTCTTCATCAGAATACTCTCCTCACATTCCACGCATATATTGTACTACTAAATCACCCACTTCTTTTGTGCTGTATCCCATCTGCCCTGCGGAAAGGCTCTTTATGTCATTTGCAAGTACTTTGATGACCGCCTTTTCCACAAGCATTGCGGAATTTTTTTCCTCCAAATGTTCCAACATCATTTGACAGGCTGATATGGCAGCCAATGGATTGATCATATTCTTCCCTTTATATTTGGGTGCTGATCCACCAATTGGCTCAAACATTGATGTGCCGTTCGGATTAATGTTCCCTCCTGCTGCTATACCCATTCCTCCTTGAATAATGGCCCCAATATCAGTAATAATATCTCCGAACATATTATCCGTAACGATTACATCAAACCATTCCGGATTTTTTATCAACCACATTGAAATAGCATCCACATGTGCATAATCACAAATAACATCCGGAAATTCTCCGGAAACGTCCTTAAAGGTTCTTTCCCATAAATCGAAAGCATATGTCAAAACATTTGTTTTACCGCAAAGAGTGAGTTTTTTGCTCTTATTCCTCTTTAGACAGAGTTCAAAGGCATATCTGATGCACCTCTCAACACCTCTTCTCGTATTTATGGACTCCTGTATTGCAACTTCATCTTGTGTTCCTCTTTTAAAAAATCCCCCGCTGCCAACATAAAATCCCTCTGTGTTTTCTCTCACAACCACTAAATCGATATCTTCGGGACCCTTGTTTTTCAAGGGAGTATCAACACCGGGATACAATCTCACCGGTCTGAGGTTTATGTACTGATCAAGCATGCATCTGATATGTAAAAGGATACCCTTTTCCAAAATCCCAGGTTTCACCTCAGGGTGGCCAATTGCACCAAGGTATATAACATCAGCCTTTTTCAGTTCATCAATAACTGAATCAGGCAATGTCTCGCCTGTTCGGAGATATCGTTCACCTCCGAGGTCATACTCTATGATATTGTATACAAATTCATTTATTTCCGAAGCGGCCTTTAAAACCTTGAGCCCTTCCGCAACAACTTCAGGCCCTGTTCCATCTCCCGGTATAACCGCTATATTGTAAGTGTGTTGACTCATACTGCAAATTGTTCCCCCTGGCTCCAGTGTACGATCCTGCCATCAAGACACACCATGCTTCTTCTTCACATACTCCATCAATCCTCCACTATTAATCAGTTCCTGCATAAAAGAAGGAATAGGTCGGCATATGAATGTTTTTTCTTTTGAATGATTTATAATCTCTCCCTTTTCAAAATCCACCTCTACTTCGTCTCCTTCCTGGGTGCCATCTACAGCACTCTCACATTCCATGATGGGAAGGGCCATATTAAAGGCGTTTCTATAAAATATTCGAGCAAAACTCTTGGCTATCACACAGGATATTCCTGCTGCTTTGATGGAAATGGGTGCATGTTCTCTGGATGAACCACAACCAAAGTTTTCATCTGCAAAGATAATATCTCCTTTTTTCACCTTTTCAACAAAGGAGGGATCAATACCTTCCATACAGTGTTTTGCCAATTCTTTTGGATCGGATGTATTTAAATAGCGGGCAGGTATAATGGCATCGGTATCAATGTCCGCTCCATACTTTATCACTCTTCCTCTAAATCTCATGGACTTTTCCTGACCTTCAGATCTCCTCAGGACTCCCTATTCTCCCCAGGATGGCTGAGGCAGCTGCGACTGCCGGATTCGTTAAATAGACTTCACTTTCAGGGTCTCCCATCCTTCCTTTAAAATTTCGATTGGTTGTGGCCACTGCCCGTTCTCCCCTGGCAAGAACACCCATATGTCCACCTAAGCACGGACCGCAAGTTGGTGTACTGATGACGGCTTTCGCATCCAGAAAGATATCCGTAAGGCCTTCTTTGATACTCTGTTTATAGATCCACTGGGTTCCGGGAATAACGATCAAACGGGTGTAGGGAGCTACTTTTCTTCCTTTTAAAACGTGGGCTGCCAACCTCAAATCTTCCAATCTTCCATTGGTACAGGACCCGATTATGACCTGATCAATAGAAATGTCTCCAACCTCGCTGATTCCTTTAACATTCTCCGGGAGGTGAGGCATTGCAATTTGGGGTTCAATATTTGATACATCGTATTCCTTTATATCGCAATAAACGGCATCCTTATCACTGAAGTAGCATGTATAGTCTCGTTCCGCCCTATGGCCTACATACTCTTCGGTTATTGCATCAGGAGCAATTATTCCACTCTTTGCTCCGGCCTCTATGGCCATATTGGCCATAGTGAATCTCCCGGCCATAGAGAGTTCTTCTATGACCTCCCCAGTGAATTCCATTGCCTTGTAGAGGGCTCCGTCCACACCCATATCGCCTATTGTATACAGGATAAGGTCCTTTCCACCCACCCACTTTTTCAGTTTCCCCTTATAGATCAGCTTGATTGTTTCAGGTACTTTCAACCAGACCTCTCCTG
>JAXHSZ010000540.1:0-10337 GCA_034190725.1 Thermodesulfobacteriota bacterium | reverse complement strand
CTGGGATTACCGGAGACCATACTTCAGGAGGAATTAAACAAACTCTCCCTGGCGGGGTATGAGTTGACCTGTTTTCCAGAATCGAGAATGGAGGTTGCAGGCTCCAGGGTAAAGGTCATCCAGAAAGAGCAAGAGAGTGATCACCGAACCTTCTCTGACATAAGGCGCCTCATTGAAGCAAGTACCTTAGATGAGAACACCAAAGAGTTGAGCATAAATATATTTCACCGCTTGGCTGCTGTTGAGGCAAAGATCCACAAAAAAGATATTGACAATATACACTTCCATGAAGTGGGGGCTGTAGATTCCATTGTGGACGTGGTCGGATCGGTTGCAGGAATAAACCATTTAGGGATTGACCGTATTTATGCCTCCAAACTTCCTCTGGGGTCAGGATTTGTAAAATGTCAGCACGGGACGCTGCCCATACCGGCGCCTGCAACGCTGGAGCTCCTCAGGGACAAACCCGTATATGAAGGAGGGATTGACGGGGAATTGGTGACGCCCACAGGAGCGGCAATAATTACAACACTGGCTGATGAGTTTGGCAGAATGCCCCCCATGAGAGTCGAGAGAATAGGCTACGGCGTGGGAGGAAAGCAGTTTTTGGAGATTCCGAACCTGCTCAGGATCATCCTTGGACAAATGGATAAAGGAAAAGAGACTGATAGGGTGACGGTCATTGAGACAAACATAGATGACATGAACCCAGAGGTCTATGATTTTTTAATGGAGAGGCTCTTTGAAGAAGGGGCTCTGGACGTTTCTCTGTCAGCTCTGCAGATGAAGAAAAACAGGCCTGGTGTTCTCCTCAAGGTGATCTGCCATGAAGAAGACAGACCACGTGTGATTGATATTATTCTTGAAGAGTCCACATCCCTTGGTGTCCGCTTCCATGAAGTGGAGAGGCTGAAGGTTGTGAGACGGCTGCAAGAGGTTGATACACAATTTGGAAAGGTTCGTGTAAAGGTTTTCAAAGATGATGAAACAAATATGGATGTTTCACCGGAATATGATGACTGTAAGAGAATAGCAAAGGAAAGAAAGGTTCCTTTGAGAAGGGTTTATAGAGAAGTGATCAGCCAAACCCTTTTCTCCGATAGGGAAAAGAATCATTGATGTGGAACTGTACATGCATACTTTTGTGTTGTAAAATGAAAACAAAAGAAAATTGTTCAGCTTTTTTTAAAAGAGTCGCATGGGCGGCAGTCAAATGATAGTCCATGGAAACTCACATCCAAGTGAGCATAAAGAAAGAACTGAAATAATACAAAAGAAGAAATTATTGTCAAATGATGACGATAACTTGAGGAGGTTGAATGATGCCAATATATGAATACAGGTGTGACCGTTGTGAAAAGGAATTTGAGGAGTTGGTGCTTGGGAGCAATCCGGAAATAAGTTGCCCAAAATGCCAGAATACGGATGTTACGAAGCTGCTCTCTACTTTCAGTTTCAAAAACGATAATAACTTTTCGAGTTCCGTGGGATCAAGCGGTTGTGACACATGCTCATCGAGCAACTGCAGCTCGTGTCATTAAAGTGATCGAGTGACCGGAGTCATCGATTCATAAAAAGCCCTGTTCATTCGTTATGGAAAAGAAACAAAGTAAAGTAAAATTTTTCATCTGTGCGGCTACACTTGATTGCACTCAGCAGTGAATTGAACTCATCACATAGGTTGAAAAGTTTCAAGAAGTCGGGAATCATTTGTGAGAAGGGCAGTTTCAGTGAGATATTACCCGATATATCTTGACATAAACGGCAAGAGATGCATTGTTCTGGGGGGCGGAAGGATTGCCGAAAGAAAGGTAAAATCACTTCTGAAATGCGGAGCAGATGTTACGGTGATCAGCCCTGATTTGGCGCCACCTCTGAACACTCTTCTTTCCAAGGGAAGAATTCGGCACATCCAAAGGGATTACCAGGAGGGCGATCTTGAGGGAGCCTTCCTTGTTATTGGTGCCACGAATGATTCTCTGGCACATGAAAAAGCGAGCCAGGAAGCTCAAAAGTGCGGAATTCTTATCAACATCGTGGATACGCCGGATAGATGTAACTTCATTGTGCCGTCCGTTGTGGAGAGAGATGATCTTGTTATAGCAATCTCCACCAACGGGAAAAGCCCAGCCTTAGCGAGAAGAATACGGGAAGAATTGGAAAGTGTCTACGGAAGAGAATATGGTGTCTTTCTCGCTCTTTTGGGTGCTGTGCGTGAAAAGCTTTTAAAGACCAGTAATGATTCGGAGAGGAACAAACGACTTTTTTACGAAATAATAGATTCAGAGATGATTCATTCGATAAAGGAAAAGAAGCATCAAGAAATCAACGAAATTCTTGAAGTGACCTTGGGAGAAGGCTACTCTTTGGAAGAATTGAACATTATCTTATAAGCTTAGGGTCTTACGAATGAATACAGTCTTTTTTAGTTTGGTCTTAGTGTGTTATTTAGCAGGGACGCTGGCCTATCTTTTGTATCTGCTGAAACAGAGACCCATTATTTCTAAAACAGCGGGTATTCTCCTTTTCAGTGGTTTTGTGTTTCACACAGTGAGTTTAATACTGAGGTACGTTGAGGCCGGATATACACCCATTACGAATCTTCACGAAGCGCCTTCATTCTTTGCATGGGCGATAATCGGTATCTATCTTTTTGTCGAATGGAAATACAGGATTACTGTTCTTGGCTCATTCATCTCTCCCATTGCATCGATCCTGATCATTCTCTCATCTGCCTTTTCCAAAGAGATCGGGCCGCTACCGCCCATATTGAAGAGCACTTGGCTTCCTGTACATGTTATTCTGGCCTTTCTTGGTGATGCCCTCTTTGCTCTGGCCTTCTGCGCCGGAGTGATGTATTTGATACAGGAACATCAAATAAAGTCCAAAAGGATTGGGACCTTTTATTATAGACTGCCCGCTTTAAAGGTGCTCGATGACATCAACCACTACTGCCTTACCGTAGGATTTCCATTACTGACTCTGGCAATGATTACCGGTTCAGTATGGGCAAGAGAAGCGTGGGGATCCTTCTGGAGTTGGGACTGGAAACAGATATGGTCCCTGCTTACATGGATTTTATACGGGGCACTGTTACACGGAAGGATAAATGTGGGTTGGAGGGGAAGACGTGCTGCTCTTCTTGCCATTGTCGGTTTTTTTGCCGTGATGTTCTCGTTTCTTGGAGTCAATACCTTCCTCTCAGGATTGCATACGTATGACAGGTAATTCCAGGGTCTTAACTTTGAACAAGCACAATAGAGAAACAAATCTGTATGAGTGAAGAATGGATTCAACTCAAAATAGATAAACCAAAAAAACATGTCTTCGCTACAAAAATCAGTAGGTCTCTTGCAGAGTCACTTGGATATTCAGACAGTACACACATTGAAATTTGACCGCTGTTTAAGCTTGCTTATAGCTTTTATTTCATAGAGTTAAAAGAATACTATTTTACGCCAAAGAATCATTATCGTACTTCGACAAAGGCAGTCAATGCACATCATCGTTGTAGGATTAAATCACAAGACAGCTCCCATTGAACTGAGGGAAAAGGTATGCTTTCCCTCAGATGCCATTGAAGAACCTTTAAGAAAGGTAATCAGTCTCTCTCATATAAGCGAAGGTTTAATTCTTTCCACGTGTAATCGCGTGGAAGTTCTTGCAGTTTCAAAAGACATTGAAGAAGGCACCAAAGAGATCAAAGATTTTTTGGCGTCATATCATAACATATCAATGAGTCAGCTTGACTCTCATCTCTATTCATATGCTTCTTCTGATGCTATTAAGCACATCTTCCATGTAGCTTCCAGCCTTGATTCCATGATTGTGGGTGAACCTCAAATCTTAGGCCAATTGAAAGACGCATACCGTGCGGCAACAATGCATAAGACTTCCGGCACGATCCTCCACAGGTTTCTTCATAAGGCCTTTTCAGTGGCCAAGAAAGTCAGGACAGAGACCAGGATTGCCACATCTGCTGTCTCCGTAAGCTACGCTGCTGTTGAATTGGCTAAAAAGATATTCAATACCTTAGGCAATAAAATTGTCTTGCTCATAGGCGCAGGGGAGATGGCAGAGTTGGCGGCAAGACATCTATTGAATAACGGAGTCAGAGATATGCTCATTGCCAACAGAACCTATAGCAGAGCAGAAAAGTTGGCAGTGGATTTCGGAGGCACTCCTGTTGCATTTGAACACCTTACACTCTTTCTTGATCAAGTTGACATTATAATCAGTTCAACCGACTCTCCTCATTATATAATAAAGTATAGTGATGTCAGAAGAGCCCTGAAGATACGGAAGCATAAACCTATTTTCTGCATTGACATTGCAGTCCCTCGAGATATTGATCCGAAAATAAACAACATTGACAATGTGTATCTTTATGATATAGACGACTTGGAAGGCGTGGTAGACGCCAATAGAGAAGAACGGAATGAAGAGGCCAAGAAAGCTGAAAAACTGATTGAAAAGGAAGTTGACCAGTTTCAGGGGTGGTTGGGGAGTTTAGATGTGGTTCCAACTGTTGTCTCTCTCAGGGAGAAGTTTGAAGAGATAAGAAAAAGGGAAGTAGACAAAGCCATATCCAATTTAAACGGAAGCTCGGATATTGACCAAAAAATATTGGAAAGTCTGACATCTTCGATTATCAATAAGATTCTCCATGGCCCTGTGACAAAATTAAAAGGAAAAAAGGACACCCTCAAGGGAAGTTATTATGTTGATGCCGTGAGGGATCTTTTCAATCTGGAAGAGTGACCTGATTTATACCTCAATTGAGCCTCATACAACCATTTATAATATATTGCCATATTGAATTTTCCTATTCATATGGAAAAATCCTGGAATGATTCTATTATGAAAAGGATATTGACAATAGCAGGTTCTGACTCTGGTGGAGGCGCTGGTATTCAGGCAGATTTGAAGACCATAACCCTGTTAGGTGGTTTTGGGATGAGTGTCATTACTGCCCTCACCGCCCAAAATACCACTGGGGTTCAAGGTATTTACCCTGTCCCTCTTGAATTCATAGAAGAACAGATGGATTCCGTTCTGTCAGACATAGGGGTGGATGCTGTAAAGACAGGGATGTTGCTTGACTCCCAGGTAATCCAGGTTGTGGCGAAAAAGATCGCAGAGTACAAAGTAGAAAAGCTCATTGTAGACCCGGTTATGGTTGCAAAAGATGGACACTCTTTACTCTCAAAGGATGCATTGGACAGTCTCAGAGATGAATTGATCCCCATATCCTTCCTCATCACTCCAAATCTGCCTGAAGCTTCTGCAATATGCGGCAGAAAGATTGAGAGTCTGGATGACATGAAGAAAGCATCAATCGATATTCGTAAATATGGTGCGAGGAATGTGTTGATAAAGGGAGGACATTTCAAAGGAAGTCCAATTGATGTCCTCTTTGATGGGGAAAGGTTTATTGAATACGGTTCTCCCAGGATAACTACCGAGAATACCCATGGAACAGGCTGTGTATATTCTGCGGTTCTGGCTTGCGAAGTTGCTCAAGGGAGTCATATTCATGAAGCAGTAAAGAATGCAAAGGAATTCATCACTTGTGCCATTAAGAATTCCTTACATATCGGTAGAGGATATGGCCCTGTCAATCCTTATTCTTGTTTTTCAAAGGAGGTTTTGCGATATCATGTCATTTGCCAGATAAAGGATGCTGTGAGGGCATTGAAAGGGAGAAAGATAGGTCACTTGATCCCGGAGGTTCAATCAAATCTTGCCATGGCTCTCCCCAATGCAGATACAGTCGAAGACGTAGCCGCTATCCCCGGACGCATTATACGTTTGAGAGATACAATTACAACCGTATCAGACCCGGAATTTGGCGCATCTCAGCACATAGCCCGGATTATATTGACAATGATGCAATTCAATGGGGAGATGAGATCTGCAATGAATATAGCTTATTCGGAAGATACAATAAAAAAATGCCCTGATCTGGGTTTGAATGCAAGATTTTTTGACAGAAGAAAAGAACCGGAGTATAGTAAGAAAGAAGAAGGGGTTTCGTTGAAATGGGTTGTTGAAAATGTTATGAAAGGGAAAGAAGAGATACCGGATGTGATCTATGATACAGGAGATGTAGGCAAAGAGCCTATGATCAGAATCGTTGGAAAAGATGCACAAGATGTCGTTGAGAAAGTCTTAAGGATCGCTGGACGAACATAAATGAGAAGAAGTTTCTTGCTCAAAAAGAGGAGTTATAGGGGGACAAGGTGACTCAGTTAGCGGATGCCAGAAAAAAAATCATAACAGATGAGATGAAGAGTTGTGCTCTTGATGAAAACCTTGAAGCAGAATTCATACGGCAGGGTATTTCAGACGGCAATATCATTATTACTCAAAATAAGAATCACAGGTTTATTAAACCGTTAGCCATCGGTAAAGGATTGAGAACAAAGATAAATGCGAATATAGGAACGTCCAAAGATCATATGGATGTAAATGAAGAACTGGAAAAGATGAGGGTCTCAATAAAGATGGGGGCGGATACCATTATGGATCTGAGCACAGGCGGAGAAGTGGATGAGATCAGGAAAAAGATCATAAATGAATGTACCGTCCCAATCGGAACAGTGCCCATCTATCAAGCAGCAGTGGAGACAGTGCAGCAGAAAAAAAAGTCCATTGTGCACATGACAGCAGATGACATCTTTAGAGTAATCGAGAAACATGCAGAAGATGGAGTTGATTTTGTTACCGTTCACTGCGGTGTGACCCGTGAATCCGTTGCGAGATTGAAAAAAGAAGGTCGGATAATGGATGTTGTCAGTCGTGGAGGGGCGTTTTTGGTGGAGTGGATGGCATACAATGATAAAGAAAATCCACTCTTCGAGCACTATGATCGGTTGTTGGAGATTGCTAAGGCATATGACCTGACCCTCAGTTTGGGAGATGGTCTACGCCCCGGTTCCTTGGCTGACGCCACAGACAGAGGACAGTTACAAGAGTTGATCCTCCTCGGCGAACTGACTGAAAGAGCATGGGTGGAATGTGTACAGGTAATGATTGAGGGGCCTGGGCATGTGCCTTTACAAGAGATTGAAGCCAATGTTCTTTTAGAAAAGAAGTTATGTCACGGTGCGCCATTTTACGTCCTGGGTCCTCTTGTCACGGATATAGCACCAGGGTACGATCATATCACCTCAGCCATTGGGGGAGCTATAGCAGCATCTGCAGGAGCGGACTTCCTCTGTTATGTCACACCTTCAGAACATTTAGGTCTTCCTTCAATAGATGATGTAAGAGAAGGAGTTGTTGCCTCGAGAATTGCAGCTCATGCAGCAGATATTGCCAAGGGTGTCAAAGGTGCCATAGATCTGGATAACAAGATGGCCAAGAGCAGAAAAGGACTCGACTGGGAAGGTCAGATTAATCTGTCTCTGGATCCTGAAAAGGCCAGAAGCATTAGAGGGAGTAAAAAACCAGAGAACGATGATGTATGTACTATGTGTGGGGAATACTGTGCCATAAAGGTTTCCGGTCGAGGTTTGAAAGAGTCATAAGAGTGGAGTGTTAATAGAAGAGAGGTTTTTGGCCCAGGTGGGGAAGGGGGAACTTGTATGACTCCAGAAGAACTCGTGGTGAAGATAAAGGAGATAAAGAAGAGAATGAGACTCACCGAGGGAAAACTGGCCACACGTATCGGTGTAGATACAAGGTACATCTCCGATATTCTTGAAGGACGAGTTGGTGCTCTGCCCTGGAATGTGTTTGATAAGATAGAACATGCTGTGGATGATCTTGACGATCTGTAAATTGAAGCCGATGTAGCTCAGTGGTAGAGCAACTGATTCGTAATCAGTAGGCCGGGGGTTCAACCCCCCCCATCGGCTCCAGTAAAATCAATAACTTCCTGGAGAGTTATGAAAACCATTGTTAATCTGACTTTCTCCATTCTGTTATTGCAGCATATTTTCCACCCACAGGGTCAGCCTTGTAAATTCTCCATGAGTCCCCGCCTTTATGGTTTGAAGAACTAAAGGTCACAGGGTTGCTGATCCCACCCATGTCATAATTCCGGATACTTTCTAGAGCTCTTATGAACTGATCTTCATTAAGTTTTCTCCCAGCCCTCTTCAAGCCTTCTATCATCACGGTCGCAATAGCCCATCCATGTGCATATATTGTCCCCCGATATGGTTTTTCAGTTCCAGGGTGATATTTCAGTGTGATTTTTCTCATCTTCGCAACCCCAGGCCCTTCACCGTACCAAGGGGCAGTACTGTGAACTGAATAGACTTGATTTGCAGCTTCACCAATTTGATTCAGCTCTTCTCCAAGCATGGCGCCAAAAGTATTAAAAACCGGTATTTTTAAGCCAAACTTCCTCATATCCCTCAGCAAAGTAACAGTTGTGGCTGTAAAAGTCCCGATATTTAAAATGCAATTTGCTTTGTGCTTCCTCAAGTTCATTACCTGGGAAGTTGCATCAAGTGCACCGGCCATCATAATTTCTTTTGTTACAGGTGTTACATTATACTTTTCTAGCCTCGGTAGCGCGGCTCTCAGATCGGTCTTACCTGCTTCCGTGTCGGGATAAACCAACCCCACCCTTGGCTCCCCCAGTTTATGGTCTTTGAGCATGTAGTCTACAATCACTCTCGTCTGGCCCTCATACGTATCGCATACGATAAATAGATACTTCTTGAGAGGATTGATGGCAATTTCTGTAAAAGGGGCAGAAATGGAAGGCAGTTTATTTTTTTGGATGTGTTTCCAGAGCACAAAAATAAGACTTGCGGAACTGGGGCCTGTGAAAGTAAAGACCTTGTCTCTGAATACTAACTTTTTAAACCCAGCAAGGGCAGCAGGGATTGAATACCGGTCATCTTCCACAATGATTTCTAAATGTCGCCCATTTACTCCTCCAGAATCATTGATATATTTGGTGTATGTTCTGACTGCCTGGGTCAACTGAACAAGCAAAGATGATGCAGGCCCTGTTTGATCCATGCTGACCCCTATTTTTATTGACGTGCCCGTTACGCCTCTCACCTCTTTTGCCTCACCCACTGATATGTTAATAAACAAAACAATCACTAAAAATGCAATCATCAGTAAAATTTTATTTTTCATTTCGATACATACCCTCCTTTCTCTTCGTATTTAGCAGTTCAAATCAAATAAAGTGAGCCTTTTTATTTACTCCTATGCTCCCTTCCGGTCAACCGCCCCGATGAACACACATACAGGGAAGTATGGGGACTGAAGCTTGAAACCCTCGGCTAACCGATCATGTCTTTTTTTACAATCTTATCAATATATCAATACCTGTCCCCGAGTTCCCTCCCTATTTTCACGGTTTAGAAACATGATTTAACAGGACATCCCTCAAAAGCTGACAGGCGCAGTCGGTGAATTCTTCCATATTCCGCACTCTGTCATTGTGCCCCGTGTTAATTCTCACTGCAGCTTCAATGGGACCGGAAACCGCAATCACACTATTTCCTGCTTCATATCCATAGGCAGAGCCTGTGGGGCCGGCGATCCCCAATTCGGAAATTCCCCAAGTGGCCGAAAGTTTCTCTCTCACCTCTCTTGCAAAGAACGAGGCCATCTCCTCGGTTAATGGCTTCGCCCCGCGCAGTTTCCGGGCAGATGCATCGAGAAACACTTTGCGGGACACCCGTGAATAAATGATAGTGCCACCTAAAAAGTAAGCCGAAGCACCCGGCATTGACAGTAATCGTGCTGAGATCAGACCACCTGTGGTCGATTCAGCCACAGCGATGGTCTCCCCACGCGATTTCAGCACATCCGAGACTTCTTTGATACATTCAGAACGTAGAACCATTGATCACCTCACTTGTATTGCTTAATGGATCTATCCCCAATTTCATATTTAATCAAAACATAGGGAACTTAAGGGAACAGGTCAGGGTTTTTACAGGCTTAAAAAGATAAAGAAAAGGTGAATTCAGAGGTCTCTGGAAGATAGATTACAAACTGTATACTGAAGAAATACACTTGCTCAATTTTCAAATTTAAAAGCAGTAGTCACAAGTTTGCGGTATCAAACACAATGTTGACCAACTGCCATTCGGCCGGGCGCGAGCTTGTTCACTGTAGGACGACTGTTGGTTTAATGGCTTGTTCACGATTAAAATGATTTTGCAATTGCTTCTATTCCATTTGCATATGCTTTGACTAAAAGATCTCTTTTATCAATTGCTGTTTTGAGGTCCTCGTTATTATCAATAAAAAACGGTTCAGCAATCACACATGCTGCTATAGTATTTCTCAGGAGGTACCCGCCTCGATCTTCTGCGGTTTTTGGCTTCAATCCTCTATTCTTTAGACCCAACACT
>JAXHSZ010000054.1:0-7605 GCA_034190725.1 Thermodesulfobacteriota bacterium | reverse complement strand
CCTCTCCGGAGGATTTTCAAGAGTGGAATATATGGCTTCAGCCAGACTCTTCGGATCTCCAACAGGTGTGAGTTTCCCATATACCCCATTTTGCAAAATTTCTCTCGGCCCCCATGGGCAGTCCGTTGACACGACGGGCGTGCCAACAGCTAAGGACTCAATAAGAACATTCGGCGATCCTTCCCTCAATGAGGAAAGAGCAACCAAAGCTGATCTTTTCATAAAGGGAAAAGGATTAGATACAAAGCCAGGTATGTCAAATTTTTTTTCTATTTTTAACTCTGCTGCCAAAGATTGCAGAAGATCCCTCTCTCTTCCCTCTCCCAGTATCACTAAACGGCAATCTCGGTGTTCCAATACAATTGAAAAGGCCTTGAGGAGAGTCGGGTAGTCTTTTATCGGTACGAGACGTCCCACTGCCAAGATGACTGATGGATTCCCCGGAGAAAACCATGGATGTTCTATGGACTCCTGGGCCATGGAGATCATTTCTTTGGTGACAGAAGGATTGGGAACAACATGAATTTTTTTTTCAGGAACCTTTGTTATCTCCGGAATTTCCCGGGCAATCCCATTTGATACTGCAATGATCCTGTCGGCATTTCTGTAAGTGCTCAGGATACTCAAATGACGTAACCATCTTTTCAGAACATTTCGTTGTTCAAGCAACTTGGATTCACTTGTGCCCACTCGAATAATAATACGGGTTTTCACATTGGCAATTCGACGAGCAATAATGGCTGATCGATTTGCGCGCTCTTTGTTGCATAAAAGTGCCGACGGCCTCTCTTTTTTCAGATAACGCACTAAATGCAAAATCTTCCACAAGGAGCGTTGGGCATCGACATTGATAATCCTCACTTCACTTCTTATGGAAGCCAGATCAGGGCTTTGAGTGTGAGGGAGCAATAAATCAATATGAACACCCTGATCTATCATTGCATTCATAAGGTTTGTCATAACTCGACCAATACCGCCGTGACCCATGCTGAAGCCGTAAAAAGATAAAAGTGTGGATCCAATCATATCAAATCTCTTGCATGATATTTTGAAATATGTGTGTCCTTTTTTTCCATATTCAATCCAAAGAGTTGTAAATAGGTTTCAGCACATGCTTCTATTCGGAATCGTTCCACAGCTTTCATAAGAAATTCTTTTTGAGGAGGATTTTCAAGAGTGTGCAATATCGCTTTTGCTAAAGCTGGCGCATTTCCAGGGGGGATGAGACTGCCATACTTCCCGTCCTCAAGAATTTCACGAGGGCCGTGAGGACAATCTGTGGACACAACAGGTAATGCCAGAGCCAAACTCTCCACCAAAACATTTCCAAAACCCTCCCAGGCTGATGATAAGACGAATAAAGATGCCCTGCTCATATAAGAAAACGGATTTTCAACAAAACCGGGGAGATCCACACAATCTGTCATTCCCATGGAACTGACGAGATCTTCTAACTCTTTCCGCTTTTTCCCCTCTCCAAGAATGATCAATCGACACGGGACCTTACGGTGAACCAAAGCAAATGCTTTGATAAGAGTAGGAAAATCTTTTTGTTCAGTTAATCGTCCTATCCCGAGAACAATAGGGAGTTTTTTTTCAGAAGCAAACCAGGGATGGTTGGGAAATTCTTTTGCTTTTTTGTGAATATATTCTCCTATAAGAGGATTATAAACTACTTTTATTAATTCTCTGGGTATGTTTGCATATGTAACAAAATCGTCCGCCACTCCATCAGAGACTGCAATAATTCCATCTAAAAGCTTGTATGAAAACCTCATTACATAACGTTTCCGCAGTTGTCGAATCCAATTTTTGCCACTCTGGACTTTTGATTCCGTGTTGTGAAGACTTCCCCAGACAGGAGTTTTTATACCAGGGAGAATCTTTGTCCAGGCTGCCACCAGGTTTGCCCGCTGCCCCGCTGTCAAAAGAACATCCGGTTGTTGTCGTCTCAAGTAGTGCCATAATCGCATGACGTTTATTACTTTTGTGCCCTTTCCCACTGAAATCATCTCAAAAGGATCACATTTGTGACCAGCGTCAGAATGAGTGAATGTGAGCAAATGGATTAAAAATCCTCTGTGAGTAAACTCTTCTGCAAGATTCTTAATAACAGGGGTAATGCCACCGTGCACACTCCCTGGATTTCGAAACATTGGGCTCAAGATTGATATGTGTTTTTTCTCATCCAACATAGCAGTTATAACAGCAAAAAGCCTAATGAGTATCCATCCAGAAAAGAGATATTTTCTGAAAGGTCAAGGAAGACGAAGATTTTAACCGCATGAATACATTTGGTATTTTGAGGATTAAAATCTGAGTCTGACGCAGAGATTGCGAAAAATAGCCATTTATGGATAGGCACTCATTATTGTGAACACCTCAGCAAAAAAGAATATTTATTGTACACTCATTCACGCACTTCATAAACGAATTGTTTCCACCCTTTTCCATCAATGAATTCACGAATGAGTTCTAGTCTTTTATGTCCTGCTGTAAATGAACTGACACCATCTATCTCTGCAATTTCATGGGGGGTTAAAACAATATAATCCGCTTCGTGTTTTTGAATAAAACTCTTGATGTCCTCAAATGATAAACCATGATAGATCCTCAGAAGACCTGATCCTCCAGCATAATAATCAATCCTGGGATCATGGCTCAGGATCTTCGGCTTTTTGGAAGATATGCTCTGTAACCATTGAGCTGTCTCTTTTATCCATATCTTTTCAACACGTTGAGGTTTGAGTGTCTTGGGCAGTAAAAAAACAACGGTGAAAATGACCATAAAAGTGAATATCGTCTTCGGACGAAAATATTTCGACTCCCTTGGTTTTAATATGTTTTTGATTCTCCATCTCTGAGATTCCTGTATACCAATGGCTGTCCAGAACAAACTCATAACAATAGCAGGCAGTAAATGTCGTCGACTGATATACCCATAGTTCAATAATAATGAGTACGCAATGAGTAAATAAATAATACAGATAGAAAAGACAAATAAATGAGCTTTGTCATATCTTCGGATTCCTCTACTCGCATATATACCAATTAAGCAAAACAGAAACAAAAGAGGATGAAAGGCATCGATGAGTCGAGAAAGAAACTCGTAACTTCGTTTTAAATTCTCAGACCGAATTCCGCTATACACATGTATTGGGGGTTGCTGAATGTTTTCGTCTTCATTCCAAAGATATTTTGTGTTTTGTTTCACAGAATATTCCGTATTTGAGTTATTCTTGTCAATTTTGGATGATTCATCTCCATTCGTATCAATTCCCATAAGCTTCAAGGTGCTTTTTTTCTTTGTAAGGGTCCAGTGCCCTGTTTCTCCTCGTAAATACATGAGATACGGAGAAGCAAATACGGTGAAGCCAAAAAGTAATAAGAAAAGACTCGTCAATACTTTTTTGTTTGAAAGGCTTCTCTCTTTGAGACGAATGATGAAAATCCAAATCCCGATACCTACGAGCGCTATGAGACCTTCTGGTCTTGTCAGATACGCGAGAGCCCCAAAAGCACCTGCTAAAAAATAGAGCAGAGATTTCCCTCTTTTTATAGCACTCCATCCTATGTATATACACATCATAAAAAAAAGAATATACAGTGACTCGGAAAGTACATCAACGGATTTTCTGACCAAATGCGGATGAAATGCTACGAGTAAGCCTGTTATGAATCCGATGGAATGATTAAATAGTTTCCTCCCCAAAAAGAATACAGGAATAACCAGGAGAGAACCGGAAATAATCGAGATTAATTGTGCAGCCAATTGCGTGTCATGAATAAAATGCGAAAAAATTGCAATTGTTATTGGGTACAACGGATGAAAAGCAAACTCAAGACCTTTTACGAAGTCTCCCTGTTTAAAACATTCTGTTTGGGCTAAAAATTTGATACCATCAATGCTGATGACATGAAATACAAAAAAAAGATACACTCTCGTGACAAGAGCTAAACCTACTAAAATGAAGAGACAATTTTTGTCTGAAAAGGTATTCTTGTGAGTTGAGGATGTCTCTTTGAACACTCTCCCTAATCTCCATTTATGAAAATACAAAGCAATGTAAAATCTTTAGAAGAAAATTGGGTTTTTCTCATAATAGACTTACTGAGTGCCCTGTTTCATAGATATTGATGTAAAAAAACGGTAATTTTCATTGGAACTGTATTTCGTCCGATTGAAGCAATATTGAAATCCGAACTCGAATAATACAGCATGAAACAGATTCTAATTACAAAATCTCAATGAAATACATGATACATTACAGTAACATACCAAACTTATTTTGCATTTCGGGCTTTTACCTTTCCAGTTTCTTTGCCTCATCAATGAGCATGATTGGGATATCGTCTTTGATCTCATACATCAACTTACACGCATCACATATAAGCCCGTCCTCTTTTTGGGTGAGATAAATATCACCTTTACATTTTGGACATGCCAGAATGTCCAGCAACTCTTTACTGATAGCCATTGAATCCTCCTTTTTTCTAATTTATCTCTCTCCAATTAAGAAATTCCCATGTCATTCAATTACACCATCATTTATTCTTTATACTGCTTAATTAGTGTCCATCCAGAAATGAGATATTTTCTGCAAGATCAAGGACGACAAAGATTTTAACCGCAGGAATACATTGGGTATTTTGAGGATTAAAATCTGATTTTGACGCAGATATTGCGGAAAATAGCCATTGATGGATGGGTACTAATTAATACGAAATATATTAAGGTTAATCTTTTGTGTTCGATCGAAGATCAGAGAGAATCCAATTCACCGCATCAAGGATATTGTCGGCAATGAAATGGGGTTTCACACTTGCTTCTCTATTGAATAATTCAACCTGTTCTTTGCCGTATCCTGTCAGGACAAGAATCCCTTTTGCGCCAACCCTATGGGCCAGTTCAATGTCAATGGTCTTGTCTCCTATGACGTAAGAGCGGTGAAGATCTATATCTAACTCTTGAGATGCCAAGTCCAGCATCCCGGTGGCCGGCTTTCGACATTTGCATTTTATACGATACTCAAGAATATCACCTTCAGGGTGATGAGGACAATAATAGATGCCATCCAGATATGCACCTTTCTGCATCAACAATCCGGTTAATCTTTGATGGACTTCTTCCATCTGCTTTTCAGAGAAGTATCCCCTTGCAATACCGGATTGGTTAGTCACAACAACCGCCTTCAGCTTATTTTTATTAATGCGTTTAATGGCATCAAAAGCCTCCGGCATTATGCTTAAGCCATCAGGGTCTCTGAGATAACCTCTCTCTTCAATTATAGTTCCATCCCTATCCATAAAGACTGCTGGATTTCCTTGAGCTTCCATCTCAATACAGCGACCTGTCTGGTTAAATGAGTTTATTTGACCATCAGGGTGTGAACCTGGGTCACCACGTAGCAAAGAATATCAACCATATTTCATTTCCATTCTGAGAACTTTTCATTGTTTTACACAAAAGGTCAGTTTCGATAGTGTACTTTTATCCAGCACTTATTTATTTCCGATTCCTTACCCTCTCAAGCAAAAATTGCCTGAACGCTTCTTCTCGATTGATAAACAACTTTATTCTCAGTGCACATACCTTCACATCCCTTAAAAAAGAGTTATCTATCTTGACCATATCCTTCTCTGTAGTCACAGTAATGTCGACTTCCCTTGAGATACGTCGTATTTTCTCATAATCTTTGTGTGAATACCAGTGATGATCCGTAAAAGCAAGTTCTTGAACCACTGTTGCTCCCAGCTCATTCAAAGAAGCCGTGAAGTATTCCGGATGAGCAATCCCAGAAAATGCGAGAACCCTTTTGTCTTTCAATGAATTCAACCCTATTGTCTCTCCAAAGGGATTTATCAAGCATTTTGGCTGAAAATTGCCATAAAAGATCATGGCATCTTCTTTTATCTCTTTTATTGTGGTTTCCAACTCTCTATTCTGTCTTGGATCTTTTGACCTGGTAACCAAGAAAAGATCAGCACGCTTCATGTTTTTAAGCGGTTCTCTCAGTATCCCTCTTGGAAAAAGATACGTGTTGCCGGCCATTACTTGAGAATCGAGTAAGAGAATATCTAAATCCCTCTTCAATTGTATATGTTGAAACCCATCGTCTAATATCAATATGCTGCTTCCAAAATGTTCTATCGCATACTTGCCTGTCTTGAAACGATCTTTTGAAGTCAAAACAGGAACACCATTCAATTTCGTTGCCAACATATAGGGTTCGTCTCCGCTGTCTCGTGGATTGAGAAATATCTCATGACCATTTGACACAAGATTTATCTTGTTTCTTGCCTTTCCTTTGTAGCCTCTGCTCAACACTGCAACCTGAAAACCTTGATCATGAAGCAGTTGAGCAATGTAATGAGTCGTTGGTGTCTTTCCAGATCCGCCTAATGAAATATTCCCAACACTTATCACTCGACAGGGAAGCTGCTTTAACTGTAAAACATTTCTCTTATAGAACAAACATCTTGTTTGAACAATGATTCTATAGAGGAGAGACAGAGGAAATAGAGGAATTTGTATAACTCTTTCCATATACTGCTTTTCATTTCGTTCGTAAAGTGTTTTTTCAAAAAGATCAGTTAATTTCAAGTTTGACCACTTCCCCTGAAGGATGGACATTATTGAAAAAAAAATGAAAATCCCCTGAGTTTTTGAGAAATTTTCAATCCGCTATGAATCCATTAATTATCTCAGTATTTCTGAGGGTTGCACCACGATGCTCTTCTATTATACTGTAAGCCTTCTCCCCTAACTCTCGTAAGAGAGAGTGATCATCCAATAATCTTCTCGCATGGAAAAGGAATTCACTCTTGTCTTTCACTTGAATTCCTCCACCACTCTCCTTTAAAAGGCCTGAGATCTCGGTGAAATTATACATGTATGGACCGAAAAGAACTGCCTTTGTGTGAGCAGCAGGTTCTAACAGATTATGCCCGCCGATCTCTGCGAAACTCCCCCCAACAAAAACCAAAAGTCCAATGCTATATATTTTCGACAGTTCTCCTATAGTGTCGAGGAGAATCACATCTATAGATCCTGGAGACAACGATGCATCACACATGGTCCTTCTTATCCAATTCAAGTTCCGCTTGGATATAATATTCTCAACCTCATGAAATCTCTCCGGATTTCGAGGTGCCAAAATCAATACTATATCTTTATACTCACCCTTCAGTTCCTCATAAACATCGAGAATGATCTCTTCCTCTCCTTTATGAGTACTCCCTCCAATAAATATCTTTTGTTCTCGTGTTAACCCTATAGAATCCAAAAGTTTGTTTTTTTCTGCATCAGTAACAGAGGGGATTTCTTGATCAAACTTAAGATTCCCCGTTATCATTACTCTGGAGGCAACTGCGCCACACTTTATCAATCTTTCTGAATCAATATACGATTGCATGGAATAGAAAGATATGTTTTCGAATACCCTTGTAAAAAACCATTTGAATGTTTTGTATCTTTGGTAGGAGCGAGGGGAGATTCGTCCATTGACGATGAGGGATGGTATTTCACGTTTCTTTAGCTGTTTCAGAAAATTGGGCCATAAATCGGTCTCTACAATTATGAACACACTTGGACTTATTCTGTCT
>JAXHSZ010000539.1:0-12406 GCA_034190725.1 Thermodesulfobacteriota bacterium | reverse complement strand
TTGAAATTAAAGGCTGCTGCTTCAGGGCGGAAAAACACAATATGTAATAATATTAGAATAGTAACACCAAAAATGTTGCAATACTTCATGTGTCACCTCCTCTGTTACTGATTGACAATCGATCTTCCGCACAGAACATACATGTCAGTGCAGAACATCAAGAAAAAGCTAAAAAAATCACCTGACCGAATGAGAGAACCAATATGATAAATCTTGAAATCTTTCATATATCGACCCCCTTTCATGATTGCTGCCACTTTCCATAAAAAACACTTGCAGCAATCCTCTTTTCCGAATGTTAACATAACCCATGACATGGAAGATTTAGAGCAACAGACTCTAAACCTCGAAAAATTCGACATGTGCGGTGAAGCAAGGTTGCTGTAAGCGCCGGCAAGCAGTGAACTTGGCTTACCCGCACAGGTCAAAAAAATTCCAAACTCAAATGATCGATCATCCAGGCCCATCTTTTTTCATTCAAATACCAAGGATCCACCATTCGATTTTGGATAATTGAATCATTGTTCCGAATTGTTTTGTTTCCCAGTTCAAGATTCAAAATGAGAAAGACAATATGTCAGACAGTACTTGCTATATCAGAATGAAAGAACGCTATTCAAAAAAGATATATATTTCTTTTTCAGTTGAAGAGTACGAACAGATCAACGGACTATTGCTTTCATCAAATAAAAGACTGTTATAAAGGCCGACATCCCCTGTTGAGGCTACAACTTCCGTATCCCAGGACGTTCCATTAAAACGAGCCAATTTCAGATTGTTGAGTGAATAGCCACTATGGCTCTCCATTTCATAATATGCGATCCCCGGGGTTCCTGATGAATCGAAAGCAAGACTACAATAGTCCCCGCACAGAGAAGCTTCATCAACCAGTTGGATATTCCAGGACGAGTCCTCTGATTCTTGTGCATACTTCAGGCAGTGGGCATGAGAGTCACCTTGCCCGTCCGTGTATTGCGTTGCATAATATGCCACTGCCAAACGTCCATTATTGTCACGCGCTGCACTTATGTGACCAACTTCACAGCCTTCCTCAACCCATCCGGTTACCCATACACCGCTCTGTCTGCGTGCAATGCGAAGTCCCTTGGTATAGTTATCCAATTCAGCATAATAAAAGACAGCCGGTTCATCATTGCCATCTATAGTAATGTCACAATGATCCCCAACATTGTTCTGATAACCGACGCTGAAGCCCTCATAGGTGTTTCCTTCCACCTGCTCTTCGATACCGGGATCATTGAGATTGGAACGATCTTTCTTTACGTAATAGATGTCGGGGAATGCGAAATTCATGGCATCACACCCTTCATATCTGAATTGATAACAGATATGAATATCTCCTTGAGAATCAAAAGCCACGGACATATCAGCTCCTGCCAATCCGTCCTGGAAGACAGGATTTCTGTCTTCATCTATTTCACCAATTCCTCCGAGATATTCCTGCCATTGATCACCTTCCCTGATACTGAACATTGCGTCGGACTGGAGTTCCTGGCCGCATTCCCTCACTGTACCTCCCTGATATGCAACTACAGGGAAACCGCTGAAATCAAGTGCAAAACCCAGACCGCTGCAATTGTCCACCTCAATTGCAGACTCCTCGTCATTGCCGCTTAAGGTTTCCATATTCCAGACAACGTAATTGATATTGTATATTGTATCTTCTTCTGAGTCCTGGGGCACGTTACTCTCAAAATATGCTATATGAACTTGATTATTGCTGTCCACACTTGCACTGATTCGTGGACTGAGAAGGCCTCTTGCATCAATCTGTTTTACACTGATGTAGTCCCATTGCGTTGAAGTCTCTCCGGTGAATGCGCTATCATTCCCATCTTCCTCATTATCGCTGACCCCGTTGTTGCATCCACAGAAACAAGTGACTATGAAAAATAACGCAAAGAAAATACTGAAAAGACTCTCTTTATTTTTTTGAGATCTTGGAGTGAACATCATACAACTCCTTTGCTTGCGGATGAATCAAGGCGCCGGCACCCTCAATTACTCCGTTTCCCGGAAGTGTTTCATAGATGCTGTTTGCCTTATCCATATGGCCATAATGTTGAAAAAGACCAGCGAGATTGATCTTTGCACCAATATTCTCAGGATCTATTCCCAGAGCCTCTTTAAATGCGTCCTTCGCTTTTCCGTCAGAATGGGTATGGAGATACGACACACCTAAAATGTTATAGGCCATTGCTTTTTCAAGTTCATTCTTGTCCTTAAATTCTTCCAATAGTTTTTGGGCAATCAGGATGGAATGCCTGTAATCACCCCTTCCCATATATGCCTCTGCCAATGAAATGAGAGTATTTCTGCTCTTTGGATCCTGCATCAACTTGTAATGCAAGTCTTTTAAAGTCACATCTCTGAGCCATTGTGTTCCTATCTCGGAAGAAGAGCTTGACCTTGAAAAATATTCAAATTCTGAAGACTTCCCTGAGTGTTCGAATGGGTTTATGAAGTATTTTGCCAGATCAGGATCACATATCTCCCAGTTACGCGCCTGTTTGATGCATGTTTGTACATACTGATCTGCCTTATCCATATACGCCTGGGCTTTTTGTTGTATAATTTGCACATATTGCTCTCTCTGCTCAGGAGGCAAATCAGGTACAGGGGATTCCTTCAAGAAACGAGCAAATTCTTTATTGATCTCATAGGAACTGTAACAGGCTGCCAAGGCCCACTTGTGAGACTTGTAACGAATAACTTCATTGTAACCCTTCTCTATTTCAGCCAAAAGCTTTGCTTTAGCGGTCACGATCTTGTTGTCTATATCGTCTTTGAGTTGAATATTCATGTAATTCTTGTTCTTGGTATGTACGGCATTGTATACCATCTGAGCCATCATGGTATTGATCTTTGGGTCTTTCTTCGCATACTTGGTCCTGTATGCTTTGTATGCTCTTTTTCTGTATTTCCAGGCCTTCTTCAGTTCCCCCATTTGGAGAGTGAAGTTGGCGACCATAATATCTGCCTTTACTCTTCCTGATTCTGAGAGATGTCCTCTGTTCTTGATCAATATCTTTATGGCCGAATCCAGATCCTTCTTGCGCTCTGAATTTTCTGCTATAGTGAAGATGATCTTTTCCTTTACAGAGTTATTCTTCTTTGGATCTTTCAGAATACGCTGATAATTCCTATTTGCCAGATCATACTGCCCGAGATTTTCTCGGATATTGCCTGCCTGATAAAGAAATTCATACGTGTTGTCATGATTGGGAAGCCTGTTAGTAAACTCTTCAAGATAATCAGCCATAAGCCTGAATTGTGAAGTTTTCAGACATGAATCAATCATGATATTCAAGCTGTCTTTTACTTTTTGAGATTCCGGATATTGATTGATCAATTTTGTGCCTGCCGAGAATATCGTCTCAAGATCTCCTCTCTCCTTTCCAGATACAATGAGAGCGCTTAACGCCTGTTCCCCCAAACCCGTTAACTTTTTCTCCTCAGCATATTCAATAAGATTTGTCTTTCCCTTCTCCCAATCATTCACAGCAGCAACCGTGAGAGATGATATGATCTTTGCTTCTGCTGCATGAACGATCTTTTCAACTTCGCCTTTTAACTTTTTAGAGATCATATTATGATGTAATATCTTCTGGCCGTAGTTGATGAGACCTTCATAATCTTCCTTCAAATGAAAGGCGTCCAGAATCAAATGAATCGCCACTTTAGCCTCTTTCCCCTTTGGGTATCTCTCTACAAATTTTGTGAATTCGGCAATTGATTCGTCGTGTTTTCCTTCATCATACGTGACCCATGCCACATTGAAGAGAACATTGGGAACTCGCTCAGAATCAGGAAAATCACCTACATAGAGTTTGCCGGTAGTCTTTAACCCACCTCTCGCATATACAATCTGATAGTAATTCAGCTTTTCTTTATGTTTCAGTGCGTTGTAATACGATATTACAGAACCGTATAACTTCTCGTCCCTTTCTTTGTTCTTTTGGGGGATTCTAGACGCCAGTTTTTCATAATGTTTGCCTGCTTCAAGATACTCTTTTGCAGAGAAAAGGGCCTCAGCATAGTTTGCCTCCATCTCCTCATAAACTGGGCTGTCATCAAAGAAATCTAGGTACAACTTGTAAGATTCTGCAGCATATTTAAAGTCCGATTCCGACTTGCCTTCTCTTGCCTTTTGGTGCAGATGAGTGACGATGTCTCTGGCATACAGTTCATAATCATTGAGATTCTTTTTCTTTTCTCCCTCAGGGATATGCATGGAAAATTTCTGTTTCTTAAGGGCTTTGATGATGTATGCCATATCCTTATCCGCATTCTCAAAAGTTCCCAATTCTCGAACGCATTCAAAGATATGCCTTGCGTATTCCAATAATTTCCCAGTATCATGCTGTAGGGTGGATAATTGCCGATATATCAGAGCTGCATGAGACCATTTCTTCTTTATAAGATATCGGTAGGCCAGTTTTTCCAAAACAATGGTGTATACGGGTCTTGACCAAGCATATTTTTGAAAATATATTATGGCGTCCTGGGGTTTCTTTTCTTTGTAAGCCTCACAATAACAATAGGCCATGTCTACCAATGCTTCTAGCCGGATGTCCAGGTCCTTATATGTATCAATATCAAGTTTCTTATCTGTAGTACTTGTTACAGACTCTTCTAAAAGCTTGATGGCTTTTTTAAATTCCGCCTTGTTGATATGACACCATGCCAGCTTATAACGGGCTACCGCAATAGCTGAACTTTCAGGATATTTGAGTACAGACTGATAATGCCTTTGTGCGGAATCCAGGTCCGGTATATTCAAAAAATAGTCTCCCAAAAGGAGATACGCCTCAGGCACATAGCGGCTGTCCTTATATTGTTTGACAATGGCCCGGTAATGTTTCACCATCTCTTCGATTTGTCCCAATTCTCTGTACTCATGAGCCAAAAAGAAGTGAACTTTATCTCGGTCCTCAAAGTCCGGGAAATTTCCTAGAATCCTCTGATATAACTCAATAGCTTGGTTCTTTAATGCATTTGATTCAAGCTGATCCAGTGACTTCACAGAACCTTGCACCTGGGCTTTGCGAAGAAAATAGACGATACGAGATTTTTCCACATACAGTTCTGAAAGACGGAGATACAACTCGGGGAGATATGGCCTGTTCCTGGACTTTTCAATTAATGATTTTGTGCTTTCAATGGCCATATCTACTTTCTTTTTGTCTTCTTGCAGCTTAGCGATGAACTTCTTTTGTTCTTCTACCTTGTCTTTCTTTTTATAATCAAACTCCTCAGAACGTGCTTCAATACTCGCATAAAACAACACGGAAAAAATAACTGTCAATATTACGGATATTCTCTTCACCATTTGCTTGTTCATTTTCTTCTTTGTTTTCCTTTAAATTGCAAAAAAATATCTCGTTTTTGGGTCAGCATTATTTAAAGAATATGTCCCATTCTTCCATACACTCACATTTGTTTCGTAACGTCACCTTGTAATCCGACAATTCGTCGTTCCAAAATTCTCCCTGAAAGGGATAAGCAATAATCCGTTCTGATCTCTTTTGGTCATTTTTATTGTCCATTCCATATCTGTATTGATACACCCTCTGTGACATATCAAGGCCTATCTCATACTCCATAAGATAGGCTTCTTCTTCATACTTGAGAAGCTCATTGGCAATCTTTTCATATTCCTCTCTCACAAGCCTTCTGAAATAATTGATACTTTCTTCAACCTGTAGGTCATAAATCTTCTCCATGTAATCACGAAAAGGTTTGTCTTGAATTTCGCTGCATCTTGTCCTTTCATATTTGAGAAGATTAAGAAACCTCCATGTTTCATCTATTTGGTTCTTCTTCAATAGAACCAGTAAAAGAGCAGGATCATCCTTTGCCTTTCCTCGGTTATATATATTTTCCAGTGAGTTCTTGTAACGACTTCTGAATTCATCAACCATTTTCAAGACCTTCTGATAATGGCACACGTCTTTGTATATAAAAGACTTCAAAAGGTAATATTCAGGCGTGAAATAGTCCTTGAAACCGGGGGCTTCAAATGCATATAACAATCCCATTGCTTTCTCAGGATTCCCTATTCGATATTGACTCCATGCTCTCTCCAGAAGATTTCCAGCTTGTTTTAAAATCGGCTTTTTGATGTGTTGATACGCTTCAATGGATTCTTTAAACTGACCCTTTTCATAGAACAACCTGGCCAGTGTTCTGCGCACTTCATCTTTGAAATCATCAGCCAGAGCCTCAGTCTCGATAATCTCTTTTAATAAGACTGTCGCATCATCAATCCGGTTCTCATATACTCTGAATAAAGCCTTTTGATAGAGATACTTGTAGTAATAATATGTTTTTGGGGTGATCTTGTTGAAATGGCTATTCCCCCATGAAAAGAATCCATGTTCCCAATCGAATGTACCCTGGTAATAATTGATAAAATCGGCAATCTCCTTTTCTACAAATCCGTATTCTTGGTCACAAATTACTTTATGTACAATCAACTCGCGATCAAATGGGACTGTCCGAGTAATCTTTTCAAAAAGGTCCAGACAATATGAAACAATCTTCTGGTTGGGCTTACGGGTCACCAAATGAGAGAGGATATCCACAGCAGCATGAGTGAACCCACATCTCATCAGAGAAATTCCAAAAAAGAACTCTGCCCACTCATAGTCAATGTCATCTGGTGAGTTTTGACTCAAATAATGATGTAAATGAGGTAAGGCCTTCTTATACTTTTTCTGCTCAAACAGATTGTATCCTTTCTCAAAACTCTTTGGATCATCGGGATTGATGGTTGAGACATCAGAAGGCTTTTCCTCTTTTTTCGAAGTGATGGAAGTCACAGGACCATCTGTAGCTTCCATTGCATTGAAATCAGAGTACTCATATTTTCCAGTATCCATATCCAACATGTCGGTATCTTGTTTACTGGCACTACTGGAACCGGTGAGAACGAGTGTCAATGTTGCAAAGAGTGTTAAAGTGATTGTTTTATTCATTCTTTTCATCTTTCAGATACTCATTAAGGATTTCTATGGTAGAGTCGCCCCCTGTTTTTCTTGGTGACAGATTGAAACGAAGACCAATTCCAATACCAAATGAGACATTATTTTCCGTTACATCATCCTTGAAATTCACAAGGTCTCGAATCTCAAGATTCAGACATATGTTTTCATTTAAAAAGTATTTCATTCCAAATCCAAAGCTGAGTGATGCGATGTCTTCCGTTGTGGGGGCCCCGTAATTGTATCGTTTTTCATATCGTACCACTCCACCACCAAGGAAGAGATAACTCTCATGATTGATGATACTCCCATTCCACATGGCATCTTTTCCATATAGGGGTTTGAAAACAAAATGGCTGTGGATCAAGTACTCCGGCTCTGTATATCCTGTTGGGGCCAGTCCGAATTGTTTGATCAGCTTGTCCTTGAGATCCTTTTCCTGGTTGATTGCAAAAACACCTCGTACCACCTCCCAGGCCAGGTAATCGTTGAAGTTAAATGTATAGCTGATTCCAACACCATAGATATCGTAGAAATCGTCATCGGGGATATAATTGAACCATGCCCCAATCTCATGATACCGGTGAAAGATTCTATTCTGAATTGCAAAGACCTGTTCTTCATCCTGAGGCTCTTCACAAAAGCAATTTGGTACATAACAGAAGGTTAAAATGACTATTGCACTGAAAACACATAGTTTTTTCATTAATTTGTACTCCTTAAAAACCAACAATATCAAATATAAAGGGATAGGAAACAATGACTTCTTGCCCCCTGGGTTGAGGGAATTGCCATGTCTTTATGGATTCTTTAATACATGAATGGATTTCACTTGAATTGATGGAGGAAGACTTGATCCTTACCTCCCCTACCCTTCCTGACATCAAGATTTTCCATTCAAAGACTACTTTCCCCATTATAGAAGGATTTGCTATGAGGGCGCTTTCATAGCAATATGTTATCTCGTCCAGATGCCGGTCTATTACCTTTTTTACTGCTTCCCTGCTCATCCCACCTCGAATACGAACTTTCTTGTCGAGTTCGGCAGATACCATTGCCATGACTTTCCCTTCTCCGGTCTTTCCTTTCTCCAGGGCAGCAACAGTCCCTTTCCCCTTTATTCCGGCACTTCTCAATACTTGGTTTGAGCCTTGAGTATTTACTATGCCTGCAGAAGGTATTTCGATTCTTGAACTGTCCAATTTTCCAACAATACCTCCCACCTTAAAGTTCCCTTCACTGCTGTGCGAAGAGGAGACAGCATCAAGATTGGTGACAACAGCAAGTGCCTCCTTCGGCTTAAATCCAATGCTGTCACCGATCATACCGAGAATCCCTGTTTGGTTCACATTCCGATTCAACACGTTGCCCTTCTTCCCACTGCCTCCCCCTGCTTTTGGAGAACGTGCGACAACTCTCTTTTTACTGGTCTTCGACTTTTTGACGGTCTTTTTGGGCGTTGTCTTTTTGACCGGCTTTATTTCCTTTGGCTTCTGAACCGGTGGCTTCTGAACCGGTGGCTTCTTTTTAATGAGGTCACGTGTGTCTACCTGAACAAAGCGTGACTCAGGAGGAGGTGGTCCTGGTGGGTCAGGCAATGAGATGAACAATGATAAAAAAATAACGAAAATGATATGAAATCCGGCCGATTTTACCAGATTGTTGTAGACATGTTTCTTCTCCTTTGGAGGTTCCGGCACTTTGGGACTGTGGTTTCGGATAACACGTCGGAGCATATAATCATAATATCCGTCATGCAGCAGAACATCTCCATCTTTTGGAAGAAAATCGCGGTAAATCTTCTTTCTCTTTTGATAAAGTTTTTCCTTGATGCACAGTGTGGATATGTCTTGTTTGGATGAACCGTTGATGCACACATGACCATGAAGTGTATCATTGAAATAGAAGTAGCAGTGATCAGAATCCTTGTTCTCAGCCAAACAAAACCGTCCGTTTGTATCTACACTATAATATTTTTCTTTATTGGATAAGAAAGATACATCAACAACATTGTCTTCTCTCAGCTTCACCACCTCAATGGCTGCAACACTATCGGTCTGATCTGCCACTGAGTTATTGATGTTCAGAAATCTTTCCTTAAGAAAATGCAATCCTTCTTCATCTTCATCATCTTCTTCTTCTTCGTCATCATCTTCAATTACTGCTGCTGAATCCATCTGTATTGTATATGACGAAATATGCTTGTCTGTGTCTGTATTGGTTTCAGTGTCTGCATTGGTTGTTTCATCCTCAATCTCTGTCATCTCAGCCGGTTCTACAGCTCCACTTTCGGCTTGTTTCTCGGCAATTTCATCATTGTCATGTATTTGAATGGATTCAGGAACAGTACTTATATTTTCAGTTTCTTCTTTTATAAATTCAATTTTGGAGCTTTCATTTGAATCATAAAGTTCATTGATATCTTCTAATGATTGAGTTTCTGGGGGGGCATTTCTCTTCACAGGCTCGATAATACAAATTGCCCCTGTCCTTTCCACAGTCTTTTTATACTGAATCGCTGTGTTCAGGTCTGTATCATTCTTGATAATTATCCGCTTTCCGGAAAAAAACTGTGCTATGATACTTTTCTCTCGATTCAATAAGGTGGACAAGTTTGCTTTGACGTCCTCTTCGGTTTTTCCTTCAGTTATCCTTCCGTCAAATACCACCTTGTATCGATTGTCATCAACAGTTTCTTCCTGGAGGTATTCTTCCTTGATTTCTTCTTTTTCAAATTCAACAAGATGGGGTTCAGTTTCTTCAGTTTTTGTGATTCCCTCCTCTGAATGAACCTCTGGAAGCTCATTCTGTATTAAAGGGTCAGTCACAGAACTTGAATCTCTCTGAATTATCTCAATTAAGCATTTTGCGCCTGCCTTTTCAAATGATCTCACATACTGAGTTGCAGTCTGATAATCCGTATCCTTTTTTATGACAACTCTCCGGCCCGAAAACAACTGCTCAATCTGATCTTGCTCCGCCCTTAATAATGCAACCAGGTTTGCTTTGACGCCCTTGATCGTATATCCTTCAATAATCTCTCCCTCAAATACAAGCTTGTAACGCTCGCATCTTTGGAAATCTTCCACTGGCTTTTCTTCGTTGACATCTTTTTCCGACAAGTCTGAATCTGATGCTTCATCTTTGACCTCAGTTTCTTTTTTATGATATGCCTCTTTTGTCATCTGGTCCGTATTGATATGGCATGTTGACGCATCGTGTATCGACTGGCTTTCATTAAAAAATTGATTCTCTATTCTCTTCACTTTAACCTTGAGAGAATATTGACCTATGCTTACAAAATCTAATGGTCCAAGCACAAATGTCTCAATGGTTTTCCCATTTACAAGTACTCCACCGTTAGCGCTTGCATTTATGACTCTTATCTGGTCATCCTGTAAACAGAAGACAGCTTGAATATCCGAAAGAGAAGGATCATCCAGCACCAGATCCGCACCTTGGCCTCTTCCTACAGATATCTTTCCTTTGTTGAAACAGTTCCATCCAAGGTAATTTTCTCCATGAAAGACAAAGAGCTGTAGGATGAAATTATTTGCTTCCGAGCGAGCTTTCTCTGCTTCACTCTCCAAGCCAAGTGAATCTCTGTCATGTTTCTCAACAATCATTTCACTCATTGTAAAAGCCTCTGAAAATCATCTTCATTTCTTACTGTTGCTGTTGTTTTATTTTCATATCTATAATGTGAAAATCTTCCAAAATCTCTTCACGATAGTCTTTTCTGGGTTCAAGCATACTCTTAATCTCACTCTTTTTTCTCTGTAATAAATATACGGCCCCGGATTTTATTGTCTGTCCAAGTATGTATGAATTTCCAAAATCAATACGACTTTCCAGTGCTTCATTTTTTCCCTTTTGTTTTTCAGTACTTTGTGCTTGAGTGGAATTCTTTTTCGTGTCAACTCTCTTCTGCAGGTTCACTTTTTTTCCTTTGTTTTCACTGACTTTTTTCACCGGAGCAGCATTCGTCATCGAACACAAAAGGAAAAAACTGCATACAAAGGCGATTATAACTGCAGAATATCTCATGATATGGCTCCTTATTTTCTGTTTGTCTTGTGCAATCCCAGCATAAAATCTGGGTTTCAATCGAGATTATCTGATTTCTGTCAACACGTTGATATATGCAACATCTGCATAGTGCATTTGGGGGAACACACAGTACATTTTTCATCTACAGTAAGGCTTTTACTTCTTTAGTACGGCAAATTGAAAGTTCGGGTATCCTGCCATTGCCGCCGCCTTGATAACAGTGTTTATTATCTTGAATGAGAGACGTTTGTCACAGAGAAATATGACGTGCTTCCTCGCCTCACCTTCATCCTCTGATTCAATCTCTTCTTCTCGATACACCTTCAATTTCTGATATATGTTGGATTCTTTCAGCTTGTGAGGATCAAGCCCTACGATTTTTCCGTCTTTTACACTGGCAATAACCTCATCTTCCAATGTCAGATTTGTCAGTGAAAGAACCAGCTTGATACTCTCTTTGCGGTCCAGTTTTGCAATTGATTCCGGTAACTTTAAATTTTTATCGATATTAATGGTTTCTGGTTTGTTGGAGAAGGAAAAGAGTAAAAATATGAGGATAATTGTGAACATGTCCATCATTGACGTAATATGTAACTTAGGAGGTACAAACTGTTTGGAGTGTCTTTTCATTTTACCAAGTGCCATAGAGACTTCCCCACTATCCGACTTTTCCTGAAAGCACTACATTGGGAAACAATGGAACACCTTTCGAATATCTTGCCACATCCATTGTCTGAATAATGGTGTCATAAATCACACTCTCCTCTGGAATGATTATGAGTGTAGTGCTTGCCGGATATCTTTCTTTTATTCTTTCGAGGTGTTTCGACACATTATCCAACGGATATTCCTCATTTTGTTTCTTTTTGACTTCAGTACTCCATCTGTCTAATTTCTCCTGGGCTATTGAATCAGAAACTGTGGAAAGATGGATACTGTTTTTGTCTATCTCAACTATAACCGTTACCTTTACATCTTTTTCTTTGGGAGCATCGGTTGCGGCTTCAGACAATACAGGGATTGAAGTATTAATGACCTTGAGGTGAAAAAAACAAGCAGACATGAGCAGAAATGGAATGAGTACCAGGAACATATTCATAATAGGAACCAGATCAATCTCTATCTCTTCACTGGACTTTCGCCTGTATTGTCTTAGCTTTGACATAACGCTTCTCTGTCTCTTTTCAATGAAGAAAGCACATTAAAGAGCTTCAGGGCTTTCTCTTGATGTGCACCATCATAGAGTTCTCCAGTAACTGTTAGCGTAGCATCACCACTCGTGACATTCACCAAATCCTGCCTGTTGAACTTTGCGATGTAAGTGCCGTTGTCTACTTCTGAAACCATTC